>CAXTUT010000037.1:0-14085 GCA_964247465.1 uncultured Caulobacteraceae bacterium
GGCGCCGAGCGGGGCGGGGCCGCCGCCGGCCGGGGTCCCCCCGCGCAGCCAACTATCGTCCGCCATCCCCGCGCCCCCCGGGCCGGGCGGGGCGGGGGGCCCTCCGGCGTTGATCTGCGCCACCTGGTTGGCGCGGTTCATACCGCTGTAGATGCGCCGCGAGAACAGCGAGGAGGTGCGAAGGATAGCGCCCGCCGCTCCGCCGCCGCCGCGTGCGCCGGGCAGGCTTGGCGGCGTCAGGTTGGTCTCCGACGCCAGGGACTCGATCAGCTGCTTCAGCGGCGAGGGCGGCTGCAGGGCGCGGCGGATCCGGTCGTCCGGCGGATAGCGGCCGCTCACGCCTATGTCGCCGATGAAGTCGTCCCAGCGTCGGGTGAAGTCCGACAGGTAGGCGACCAGCACCCCGTCCTTGATCCGGCCCGCCTCGCTTAGCGGCGCACCTTGCTGCGGCTGGCCCATGACCCAGGCTTCGTTGGCCGACTCGGTGGACGCCTTGCCGATGGCGGGCAGCACCTGGCCGAAGAAGGCGGCGCGGCGGAACATGCCTGGCACCCCGCTGGTCAGCGGCTTGCCGGACTTCAGCTGGAAGAGGCCGGAGGCGCCCACGCCCGGCGCGTCGACCAGGGTGTAGGCGGGCAGGCCGGTCAGGGCGGGATCGTCCAGCAGGCGGCTATAGACGCGCTCGCCCTCGCTGAGGCTCGCCACCTGCGCCCGGGCCGACGCGATCAGGTCGCCGTCGAGCGCTGGCGGCGTCAGCGGTCCGCCCAGCAGGCTCGCCAGGTGGGCGCCGAGGTCGGCGCGTAGCGCATCGTCCTCCTGCCCGGGGAAGCGGTCGGACCAGCTGTTGGCGAACCAAGCCTCGATCTGGCCGCGCTCCAGCGGCGCGCCTGGGCTGCGGCCGAGCATCAGATAGATGCGCAGCAGACCGTAGATCTCAGTGCGGGTGTCGGCGCCGCCGGGCGGGGCTGAGACCTGCGCGCGCAGTCTGTCCTCGACCCCAAGGATCAGGCGCGGCAGCATGAGGTGGTTCAGCAGGTTGCGGTAGGCGCCATCCACTTCCGGCCGCAGGCTGTGCGCCTGGCCCAGGCCGAAGGCGAAACCGGAGCCGCGCACGTCACGTGACGCCGTGGAAGCGAAGGGCAGGGCGCGGGCCTCGTCCAGCACGGGCAGCACCGTGGTCACGTCGCTGTCGCTGATCTCGCCTCCGACTAGGCCGCGGGCGTCCTGGGAGAGCTTGGCGGACTGCTCACCCAGGCGATGGATCAGGTTTGCGTTAGACAGATAGCCGAACAGCCAGCCGATGCAGAGCAGCGCCAGGAGCACTGCGCCGGCCCCGGCGATGGCGAGCTTCAGCCGCTGGCGGCGCTGTTCGGTGAGCGGATCGCGGCCGGCCAGCGCGGCCTCCGGGAACATGACCTTGTTGAGCAGGTCATGCAGGAAGTAGCTTCGGCCCTTGCCTGGCGCGGCTCCGCCGGTCGCGGTGGCGGTGACGCCGAATTTGGCGGAGAGCGACGCCAGCAGGCGGTCGATGGGCCGGCCGAACTGGGCGCCGCTGGTCAGATAGAAGCCGCGCACCAGCGGCGCGGGCTCGAAGCGGGTGTCGCGGCCAATGATCTGCAGCAGCGGCTCCAGCGGGCCACGCAGGGCCGCCACCTGCTGGGGAAATCCGAAGATCAGCCCGCGCCGCTGGATGTCGCGCTCGGCCTGAACCCGGGCGAGCAGGCGGTCGTTCAGCCGCTCGATCAGGGCGTCAAAGGCGGGCAGCGCTTCCTGCACGCCGGCGTCCGCCTCCGCGCTCAGGGCGAAGGTGTGGCCCCAGACCTGTTCGCGCGTCTGGGCGTCGAGGTCGTCAAAGAACTCGGTGAAGCCGGCCAGCAGGTCGGCCTTGGTCAGGAGCACATAGACCGGCGTGCGGACGCCGAACTTGACGGCGATCTCGTTGATGCGCGAGCGAACCGCCCGGGCATGGGCCAGCACCTCGCCCTCGTCGGCGGCGAGCAGGTCGGGGATGGGCAGGGTCACGATCACGCCGGTGAGCGGCTGGCGAGGCCGGTAACGCTTCAGCAGGTCGAGCAGGCCGTTCCAGGCCCGGGCGTCGGAGGCCTGCGCACTGTCTTGGGTGGTGTAGCGGCCCGCAGTGTCGATCAGCACGGCGCGGTCGGTGAACCACCAGTCGGTGGTGCGGGTGCCGCCAATGCCCTTGACCGGAGCGGCCCCCACCTCCTGCGCGACGGGGAAGTGCAGGCCGCAGTTGTGCAACGCGGTGGTCTTGCCCGCGCCCGGCGGTCCGATGATGACGTACCAGGGCAGCTCGTAGACCAGCTCGCGCGCGGGGCCCACGCGGGCGCCGCGCATCATCTCCAGCGCCTTGGCCGCCCGCTCCTCCATCGCCTTGATGTCTTCGGAGGAGAGGTCGTCCTGCGCCGGACCCGTGGAACGGGTGGAGGCCAGTTCGTCCACTAGGGCGTTGTTCGCCCGGCCGGCGCGGAGGCGTCTGGACAGGTAGTAGCCGCCCACGCCCAGGGCGATCAGGGCTATCACGAGCAGGCGCGCGAGCCAGCCTTCCAGCGGCGCGTGGCCGGCCACCGCCACCAGCGGTCCCACCAGCCAGACCAGCAGGGCCACGAGCGCCGCGCCGAGCGCTACGAAGACCCAGGGCGCGATACGGACCTGCGGCAGGCGGGGCATCGCCACGAGGCTCACATGATCCTCGCGGAGCCGACGGCGGACGCATAGGTCTTGGGAATGGCGACCTCCACCCGGCGGTTCTGGCGACGACCCTGGTCGGTGGCGTCGTCGCCTACCGGTTCCGTCTCGCCGACGCCTGTAGCCTTAAGCCGCTCATGCGCCGCGCCGTCGGCCGTGAGCTTGTCCGCCACGGTCTGCGCGCGGGCCTGCGACAGCGCCTGGTTGGAGGCGAATCGCAGTGAGCGGATGGCCTGGTTGTCGGTGTGGCCGGTCACCGGGACCTCGCCCGTGGTCAGGCCGATCGCTCGAGCCACCCGCTGCATGGTGCCGTCGTAGCCGGCGTCGAGGTCCGCCGACCCGGAGGCGAACAGCCCCTTGTCCTTCAGCCGCACCACCACCGCATCGGACTGGTCCGTGACCCCGACCCGCCCGGCGTCGATGTCCGGCTTCAGGATGCCGATGACCGTCTGGTAAAGCCGCGTGTCAGAGGGCGGGGCCGCCGCGGTGCGGTTCAGATGCGCCGGCCCGGCCGCGTAGAGACCGCCGAGCGGCGCGACCGCCTTCGCCGCCGCGCCGGACAGGGCGAGCAGAAAGCCGCCGTAGACCAGCACCGCCACCACGGCGAACCCCGCGCCATAGGTCCAAAGCGGGATCTGGCGCGCCAGCGGCCGGTAGGCGGCGTCCACTCCGCGCCACTGGGGCGACAGGGTGCGCTCAAAGGGACCCCTGCGGTTGCTGATCGCACCGTAGATGCGCTCGCGCATGGCAAACAGGCGACTGGCGCCCTGGCGGTCCAGCCGCATGCGCCCCTCGAAGCCGAAGGACAGGCACAGATAGATCAGCTCCAGCAGATGGGGCGAGCGGTTAGGTCGCGCTTCGAGCGCCTCGGCGATCTCGAACATGCGGTCGCCGGAGACCACCTCATTGTGGAAGGTGGCGACCAGCGTCTGGCGCGCCCAGGCGCTCTTGGCGCCCCAGGGCGTGGACAGCACCACCTCGTCCAGCAGGGCGCAGAGCGCATAGTGGCCGTAGCGCACCTCCTCGTCGGCCCCGCCGCCGTCGCGGGCGTCGGCCTGGAAGCGGCGCAGCTCCTCGACCACCTCCTGGCGAAGCCGGCCTATGTCGTCGTAGCGGGTCTCCGCGCGAAGCGCGTTGACCAGCGCGATCAACCGCGCGCCCGCAGCGATCAGCGGATTGGGACCGACCGACACGATGGGCGCGGTGGAGACCGCCTTGCCCTTAGTCGCCGCCGGCTCGCTACGACGCGCCTGCGCTTTCGGCGGCGCGGCGGCGGGCGGCGCGAAGGGATTGGAGAAGGGTGATCCGGCCTCGGTCCCCGTGAGCGTGGGATCCTCCGAGGCGAAGCCGCCGCTGCGGCCGAAGCCGTCGTCCCCACCGAGCGGGTCCTTGCCGGACGCTTCGCGGATCGGGCTCGGCGCAGGGCGGATGACGGTGCGCTCGCCCTCGTCCTCGTCGAAGCTGAAGGGATCGCGCGGGATCATCGCACCCGGCCCCGGATGGCCCAGAGCTCCAGCGCCAGCTCAGGCACCTCGCCCGACACGTGCAGCGCCGCCCCGCCGGAGCGCTCCACCAGCTTCCAGTCCTCGGAATTGGCGTTGATCTCGAAGTAGACCATGCCGGCGCGGAACGGGATCTGGCGTGGTTCGGTGGGGAGCGGGCGCAGCGGCGCGCCGCCGAGCTGCAGGTTGACCAGGTCGCGGATGCGCTCGACCGGTCCGATGGTGGTGCGCTTGGGCAGGTTGACCCGCAGCGTCTCCGGGTCGACCGAGGAGCGCGCGGCCAGCACGAACACGCAGTCGGTGAACAGCGACCGATCGGTGATGCGCGCCACGCGGATATTGTAGGCGCGCTCCTCCAGGGCGATTGGAATGGCGGTCTGCTCGAACACCGCGCTCAGCGCCTCGCGGAGGAACGCCATCAGCGGGTCGAAGCTGCCCTGCAGGTCGATGTGGCGGTAGGGCGGCAGCTTAGGCGGCCGGTTGGTCACCGTGTCGGTGATGGTGGAGAGCTCCCCCGCCAGGGCGGCGAAGCTCTCGTACAGCCGCTCTGGGTGCAGCGACGGCAGGCTGGAGAGGTGGCGCAGCACCATGTCGTGGCGATTGGCCAGCATCAGCACGAGAAAGTCGGTCACCTCCGCGCTGCCCTTGCCGCCGGGGCTGGACAGGCGAGCGGCTATGGCGGAGGCGCGATGCTGCAGCAACCCCCGGATTTCGGCCAGCGCGCTTCTCAGCACGGGCGAGGCGCCGACGTCCAGCACAGTGGGCGAGAACGCCGCGTCCAGGCTCAGCGTGCCGTCGAGCCCTTTTTCCACCAGGCGCGCGACCGGCAGGGTCACGTAGCCGGCCAGTTCCTGGCGCTCGTGCATCAGCTTCAGGTCGAGCTTGGCCACGGTGAGGTCGGCGGGCGTTCCTGAGCCCACGATGGTGTCCACCGTCTCCACCCGCTGGCCGATCCAACGCACCGCCTGGTCGCCGCCGGCTTCCAGGCGGGATTCCGCCACGCCGTTGCGGCGCACGGGGAGCGCCAAGTGCAACACCGTGTTGCGCAGGTCCGAAGGCGGCGCGAGCGGGAGGGGGTGGTCCTCGTCGCCCGGAACGTCGAAGGGCGTGCCGTCCGGCAGGATGCCCGCCGCACGGGTCACCGCGAAGACGCCGGTCTTCAGCAGGCCCTGGTCGATCTCAAGCGTGGTGAAGCCCCAGGCGAGCGGCTGCAGCGCCTGGGCGGTGGTGCGCGCCAGCTTCTCCAGATACCGCTCGGCCTGCTGGAAATGCTGGGTGCGCAGGAACATGCCCTCCGCCCACAGCACCTTGTTCTCCCAGTAGGTGGACATCATCCAGCCCCGCCTGGTTGGCCGCAGCCCGCCGCACCTGATCTCACCCCCGTCGACACCTGCGCCCCACCCCTTCCGCCGCGTCTAGCGCAGCGCCATCCTGTCCAGCTCTGTGAGCTGTTTCTCGTAGGCGGCCCGAAACTCCCGGTTGACCGGGCTGTCCGGATTGTCCTCCGCGTCTTTGCGCAGCTGGGCGTAGACCCTGGCGTACTCGGCCCAGGCGACCGCCCCCCGCGGCTTCAGCACGAACGACTGGTCCTTGATCGACTCCTCGATCTTCCCCGGCGCCAAGCTGTCCAGCGTGGACGATAGCGCGGCCCGCAGGCCCGCCAGCATGCACAGCAGGTGCTTCTTGATGTCCTGGAACGACTCGGTCACCGCGTCCGGCCCGGCCAGGAAGCCGTCGTTGGAGCCGCGCAGCAGCTCGGCCGCCACCTTCTGCGGCGGCGCCCACTTCAGTGGGTTGTTGGCGTCAGCCTGGATGGTGGTGCGCACCATGCGGTATTCGCTCTTCAGCGCGGTGCGCTCGCTCATGACGTCGCTGAGGCCCAGCACCATGTGGCGGTAGACCGCGCCCACCCGCTCCATCAGCTTGGCCTGGTCTTCGAGGGCGAAGCTGGCCGGGTCGAGACGCGCGCCGGCGCAGAACGCCTCCAGAAGCCCCGGAACGGCTGGCGGACTGTCGGTTGCGGGGCGGGGCATGGGCGTCGGCTCCGCCTCCAGGGCCCCTTCACTTGCCGGCTCGCCGTCCCGATCAGCGTCTTCATCTGGACAGGCGCGAGATTGGACGCCGTCCGGGGTCGGAACCGCTGGCGCGACGAAGCGGGGCGAGTGCGGCCGCGACGCCACCTGCGGCGTCGGATCTTCGGTCTTGGGGCTTTGTGGTGGCGAAACGGGCCGAGGCGGAACGGTCTGGGCTTTGTCCGCGCCGGCGTCTGGCGTTTTCTGAGCCTCCCGCGCAGCCGGCGAGGCCGAAGCCGCGTCCCAGTCGGAAGGGATCGCCAGGTCTGAGGCCGCGATGTCGGGCGTGCGCAACATGGGGCGGCTGAACGGCACATCGAAGCCGAAGCCGCGCTCGTCCACCTCGGCCGCCGCGGGATCGCGCCAGGCGAGCGGCGCGCCGATCAGGGCGCCGGGGTTGCGGACCTTGGCCGGACCGTCCCAGTCGCCGGCCTGACGCTCCCCCTTACGGTCCCACGCGTCCCCGTCCGCTAGGGCGCTGTCGCCGCTCCGGCCCAGCGACCCGATCGGGGCGTCGCCGAGCGGATCGCGGGGGAGGGCGCTCGCGAACGGGTCCGCACGCCGCTTGGCCGACGGCTCGGGCGCCTCGTCTCCGGAATCGAAGGGACTGGCGGTGTTGCGGGCGGGGGCGGACCTGGGCGCCGTCATCGGGTCGGCGCGCTCCACCAGGATGACGTAGGGGCCGACCTCAAGCCGTTCGCCGAGGTCCACCGTCACCGGCTGGTCGCGCGGCAGGCGCTCGTCACGGCCGGCCAGGGTCACGCCGTTGGTGCTGGTGTCGGTCACCCGCGTCACGCCGTCGCGAAGGGCCACCTTGAGGTGCAGCCGCGACAGCGCGCGGTCGGGATCGGCCAGCGGCCAGCCGGCGGCGGCGTCGCGCCCGATGGTCAGTTCCTCACGCTCGTCGACCACGCGCACGTCGATTTGACGACTGGCGTCGGCGGCGGAGAAGAGGCGAAGCGCGATCATGGACTGCGACTATCCCTCCCGCCGGCTTGCGCTGGCAAGCCTTGGCGAAGCGGCGAGGGGGCGTCGGCCGCCCATCAGTTCAGCTCGATCATGGGCGCGGTGATGCGGACGCCTTCGGCGGTGATGACGACGGTGCTGGCGCCCACGGTCAGGCTGATGGCGGTGTCGGAGGCGACGGTCAGCGCGCCCTTGGCGTGGACGGCCATCTTGCCGCCGACGTCCTCGCTGCTGTCGCCGGTGACGGTGAAGGTGTGGTTCTGGCCGATGGCGACGCTCTCGTCCTTCACCGTCACCCGGCGCAGGTTGCGGCCCGCAAAGGTATAGATTTCCTCTGACCCGGCCTTGTCCTCGAAGATGAACTCGTTGGCGACGCCGCCGGAGGGGTGGCTCATGGTGCGCCAGCCCGCCTGACTAAGGTGGGCGGGGGTGTCGTAGGGCTGCTTGTTATCGCCGTTGTAGAGGCAGGCGACCACTAAGGGCCGGTCGGGGTCGCCCTCCAGATAGTCGATCAGCACCTCCATGCCCACGCGCGGCACGAACTGCGCCCCGATCCGGCCGCCGGCCCACTGCTGGGCCATGCGCAGCCAGCAGGTGGACACCCCGGCGTGGTCCCAGTGGAACTTCACCTGGATGCGGCCATACCCCTCAGGGTCGGTCTGGTCGGTGACCACGCCCGTCTGCGGCCCGCGCACGACGGCGGCTGGCGTCTTGCGCGGCGGCCGGTAGGTCTGATCGCTGGGCACCGCGGCGAACTGCTGGGTGTAGCTCGGCGAGCCCTCCTCCAGCCCGTAGGGATCGAAGGCGGCGTGGGAGACCGACTGGATGGCGATGCGCCGCTCCGGCACGCTGAGCCGCGGATCGTCGATCTCGAACCGGGCGCCGGGCGTGAAGTTGACGTAGGCGCCGCTGCCTCGCACCGACAGAGCGCCGGACTCCACATGCTCCATGGACAGCTTGGACAGGCGACGCACGTCGTCGGGCGTATAGGCGCCGGCCGGCCACTCGTACTGCTGGGTGGTCTTGGCGGCGTAGTCCAGGCGGGTGGAGGTCTGTACCGGCGTCAGCGTCGTGGGCTTCTTGAAGTCGTAGTCGCGGGTCAGCCATCCGCCGCTCGACACGGCGTAGGACGTGCCGACGTCCTTCAGCCCGGGGTGCTGCGGCCCTTTGCGATAGCTGACGGAGAGCGGCTGGCCATCGAAGAAGCCTGACGGATCGTCAGCCAGATACATCTTGTGCTTGTATCGGCCGGCGTCCTCGTCATAGCGAAAATAATAGAACACACCTTCGCTTTCCATCAGCCGACTGATGAAGGCAAAGTCGCTTTCGTTATACTGGACGCAGTATTCTCGAACGGTATTGACGTTCTTGACCTTGCTGTCGTCGAAGCTGATGGCATGCTCGGAGAGAATTTGCGCGATCACCTGCTTGGCGGTTTTTGCCGTGAAGATACGGTTGTCGCGGTTTAGCCGGGCGACGGCGAGCGACGCTGAGATGTTCAGCACAAACTCGACATAGGCGCCCTTCTGATAGACGTGCTCGAAGCGCACGCATTGTCCGTTCACGTTGCGTGGAACGTCGTCGGACAAACCCATGACGAAGGTGATCGAGGCGCCGATCCAGGCCGACGCGGGTGCGACATCGCCTTGCGACCGTATGGTGAGACGGAACTCGAAGGGCGTCGAAAGCGCCTCCTCCCCCTCCATTCGGAACAGAAACAGGTCGGCAACGGACCCTGGAGCCTCGATCAGCTTGAGAAAATTCTTGGGATCGCGCCCGCCGTCCATCGTTTATCCGCCCCCGCCATGCCCCTTACACCCTCGCACGCACGCCCCGCAGATCCAGGCTCCCTCGCGGGCGTGCGGCGTCGGGCGGAAGGCCGGTCCGGTCAGGAGCCGGCGGCGGTGATGAAGTCGAAGTTGCCGCGCTGGGCGGCCATGGACTTGCCCGTCGCGTCGGTGGAGAACTGGCTGACCTCGATCTTGGAGAAGTTCAGCGCGACGTTCTCCATAGGCTCGTGCTGACCCTGCGAGCCAGACGTGTTGTACGCGGAGGTGATGACGTTGGTCATCTTGTATTCCATATACTTGTCCTGGCCGCCGTTCGCGGACGGCATGGTGACCGCGAGAGTGGCCGTCGGGATGACCGCGCCGTTCATGGAGTCCAGCATGAACTTCGCGCTGGTCTGATCCTGCTTTTTCACCATGTGCAGGTCGCCAGGCGTCACCTTGCCGGCCGACAGGCGGTTGGAGGATGATCCGACGGTGGTCTGCACGGGGACGGAGAAGCCCCAGCTGAACGACTCCACCTCGATCCAGCCGACATACTGCCCCTTGGTCACGTTGCCCGTGAACCCGTCCAACTTCAGGTAGGCCGCCATGAACTCGTGTCCCTCTCTGCGTTCGGCGCCTTAGGCGCCGCTCAAACCCCAAACGCGCCGCCAGCCGCAGCCAGCCCACGATCACGAGATCAGATAACCGAACTCACCCGCCCCGTCGATGCTTATCATAATGCTCGCCGTGGGCTTTTGTTCAATCATTCTGGGTAGCATCCTAGCAGCCAGCGCCGGGATAACAGTCTGATTAAGGATGGACTCGATATTGCGCGCGCCGCTCTGCGTTTCCGTACAGCGTTCGGCGATCGCACCGGCAGTTTCGGGCGTCCAGGTCAGGACCGCACCATAGTTGGCGGCGATCCTTTCTCGTACACGGCCAAGCGCGATTTCGACGATCTCCCTTATAACTTCAGGCGGCAACGGACCATACGGCACAACCGTCACGCGACCAAGGAACGCAGGCTTGAAGGTCTTCAGCAGTTCGGGCCGCAACGCCTCCGCGACGCCCGAGGCGTCCGGCATGGTCTCCGGATCCGCGGCGAGCTTCTCGATGGTCTCGGTTCCCGCGTTGGAGGTCATGATGATCACGGTGTTTCTGAAATCGATGTCGCGGCCTTGGCCGTCGCGGAGCTGTCCCTTGTCGAACACCTGGTAGAAGACGTCCTGCACTCCGGGGTGCGCCTTCTCCATCTCGTCGAGCAGCAGCACGCCGAACGGTCTACGGCGCACCGCCTCGGTCAGCACGCCGCCCTCGCCATAGCCGACATAGCCGGGAGGCGAGCCGACGAGCATGGAGACCTTATGCTCCTCCTTGAACTCGCTCATGTTGATGGTCGTCAGACTTTGGGCGCCGCCGTAGAGCAGATCGGCCAGGGTCAGCGCGGTCTCGGTCTTGCCGACGCCCGAGGTGCCGCACATCAGGAACACGCCGAGCGGCTTCCTGGGATCGGCCAGGCCGGCGCGTGCGACCCGCATGGCCTCGGCTATCGTGGCGATGGCCTGGGGCTGGCCGCGGATGCGCCGGCCCATGCGTGTGTCGAGGTCGAGCACGCCCTTGAGCTCATCCGACATCATGCGACCGACCGGGATGCCGGTCCAGGCGGCCAGCACGTCGGCGACTGCGTCGCGATCCACCACGTCGAACACCAGCGGCGCCTCGCCCTGGAGCGCCCTGAGCTCGCTACGCGTGGCCGAGAGCGCCGCCCGGGCGGCGGCGATGTCGCCTGACTCTTCTCCTTCGTCGGGGCTGGCGGCCTCCAGGGCGCCGCGCTGTTCGGCCATGCGTGCGATCAGCGCCTGTTCCTCGCTCCAGCGCGCTTCCAGCGCCTCGCGCTCGGCCTCTGCAGCCGCCTTCGCGGCAGCCAGATCGGACAGCGTCGCGAGGTGGTCCCCGCCGCCCACCTGCTCGCGGGCCAGGATGCGCTGCTCCACGTCCAGCTGCTCGATGCGCCGGCGTACGTCCTCCACCGCCGCCGGCGTCGCCGCGCGGCTGACGGCGACGCGCGCGCAGGCGGTGTCGAGCAGGCTGACCGACTTGTCGGGCAGCTGGCGGCCGGAGATGTAACGGTGCGAGAGGCGCACGCTGGCCTCCACCGCGGCGTCCAGGATGCGCACGCCGTGGTGGCGCTCCAGCGTCTCCACCATGCCACGCATCATGATGATGGCGGTGGCCTCGTCCGGCTCCTCAACCTTCACGACCTGGAAGCGGCGGGTGAGGGCCGGGTCCTTCTCGAAATACTTCTTGTATTCGGCCCAGGTGGTGGCGGCGATGGTGCGCAGTTCGCCCCGCGCCAGGGCCGGCTTCAGCAGGTTGGCCGCATCGCCCTGGCCCTCCGCCCCGCCCGCGCCGACCAGGGTGTGCGCCTCGTCCACGAACATGATGATCGGGGCGGGCGAGCGCTTGACCTCCTCGATCACCGATTTCAGCCGGTTCTCGAACTCGCCCTTCACGCCCGCGCCGGCCTGCAGCAGGCCGAGGTCGAGGGTCAGCAGCTTCACCGCCTTCAGCACCTCCGGCACGTCGCCCGCGACGATGCGGAGCGCAAAGCCCTCCACCACCGCGGTCTTGCCGACCCCGGCCTCCCCGGTGAGGATCGGGTTGTTCTGTCGCCGGCGGCTGAGGATGTCGATGATCTGGCGGATCTCGGCGTCGCGGCCGAGCACCGGGTCCAGGTCGCCGGCTCGGGCGCGCGCGGTCAGGTCGATGCAGTATTTCGCCAGCGCCTGGCCAGCGCCGCCTGGCAGTGGCGGCGGGGCGCCGTCCTGCGGTTGCGCCGCCTCGCCGTCTTCCGCACCATCAGGCCGGTCGAGCAGCTCCGGTAGCGCCTCAGCCAGCCGCTCGGGCGCGATCAGCTGAAGCTGACGCGAGGCTTCGCGCGCCAGCGGCGCCAGGTCCTCGCTGCTGAGCAGCGCCAGCAGCAGGTGGCCGCCGCGCACTGCGCCCGCCTCGTACTGCAGGCTGGCCAGCAGCCACGCCTCGCGGATCAGCTTGACCAGGTTGGGCGCCAGCGCCGGTGCGCGGCCGTTTCCGGTCTTCATCCGGTCGAGCGTGCGGTTCAGTTCCGCCTCCAGCCGCCCGGCGTCCAAGGCGAAGCGCTGCAGGATGACCGCGACGTCGCCGCCGGGGTCTTCCATCAGCTTCAGAAGCCAATGCTCGATCTCGACATTGTAATGGGTGCGCGACAGGGTCAGGCCAGCGGCGGCCTCCAGCGCCTCGCGGCACGTCGGGTCCAGCCGCTCGACCAGCGCCTTCAAGTCCATGCCCGCCCCCAAGCCGCCGCCACGTGCGTGACGCTAGCGCAAGCTTGCTGCATTAGCGTGTCGCTGCAAGCGATGCGCGAACATCAATCGGGGGAGAAGGCGGATATGTCGTGGCGTGAGGGCTATATCGCCGATGTCGCCTACACCAGCGGGGTCTATCTGGAGACTGCGCCGGCGCACCTGTCCGCCTGCGCGCTGCTCGGCGGCGTCCGGGCGCCCGACGCGTCCGCCCGCTTCCGTTACCTGGAGCTCGGCTGCGGAACGGGCATGGGCGTGTGCCTGATGGCGGCCGCCAACCCGCACGCGCAGTTCGTGGGCGTCGACTTCAACCCCGGCCACGTGGCCTCGGCCCGGCGGCTGATCGCGCAGGCCGGCCTGGACAACGTGCAGGTGGTGGAGGCGTCGTTCGGAGACCTGGCGGGCGGGCGCGGCGACGAGTTCGGGCGCTTCGACTACGCCGTGGCGCACGGCGTCTGGACGTGGGTCGGGCCGTTGGCGCAGGCCGAGCTGGTGGCGGCGCTGGAGCGCTGCGTGGCGCCGGGCGGGCTCGTTTACATGGGCTACAACAACATGGCCGGATGGGCGGGGTCGCTGCCGCTGCAGCGGCTCATCGCCGACCACGCCGCCCGCGTCCCCGGCGACAGCGTGACCAAGATACGCGCCGCCGTCCGCTTCGCGCTGGGCCTGCGCTCAGCCCAGCCCCGCGGCGTAGACTTCAGCCGGCTTGAACTTCAGCTCAAGGGCGCAACCGACGATCCGGACAAGGCGCCGGCGGGCCTGTTCGCCTATCTCGCCCACGAGTACCTGAACGCCCACTGGCGTCCGGTCTTCCCGGGCGACGTGGCGCGTGCCCTGGCCGACGCCAAGCTCGCCTACGTGGGCCGAGCCGATCCGTTCAGCCTGCTGGCCGAGCTTGCGATGACCCAGGCGGAGGCGCAGGCCGCGAGCGCCTATCCCGACGCTGCTGGCGCAGCCGCGCTCGCCGACCTGCTCGCCCCTACCAGCTTTCGCCAGGATATCTTCGTGCGGGGGGCCGAGCCTTTGTCGCCCCAACGCCGCGACGCCGCGCTTCGCATGATCACCTTGGCGCTCGCCGAGCCGCCGGGCGTCGCGTCCTTGACCCTGGACGTGCCGAGCGGCCAGCTTGAGCTGGACGCCGTGGCCTACCGCCCGATGATCGCGCGGCTGGAGACGGGACCGGCGACGGTTTCGGAGCTGCTGGCCGAGGTGTCGGCTGCCGGTCGCGCCATGTCGGCCACCGAGCTTCTGGCGGTGCTGACGGGCTCCGGCATGGCGACGCCTGTGGCCCGCGCACCGGCGGAAGAGGACATGGAACCCGCCCGCTTGCGGGCCCGGCGCTATAACGTGGCCATGGTCGAGGCCCTGCGCGACCAGGCGGGTCTGCGCCTGGCGCTCGCCAGCCCGCTCACCGGGTCGGGCGTGCGGGCGAGCATGGCCGAATGCCTGGCCTATCTCGCCCTGGCCGTCCCGCCCGGCGCCTACCCTGAGCTGGACGCCCCGGCGCTGCGGGAGACCGGGGAGCGGAGGGCAGGCTTCTGGCGGGGACTGGCGGCGCTGTAGCGTGGCGATCGTGCTCGTATAAGCGGCGATGGATGGAGATCGCCGGATTCGCGACTTCGGCGACCTCGCCAGCCTACGCTCACCCCGCCAGCACCGCCTCGTCGCGATCCTGCCTTACCGCCGCTGCGCCGACCCATGTGGTCTGCGCGAGTCGGGGCGGGGG
>CAXTUT010000038.1:0-14008 GCA_964247465.1 uncultured Caulobacteraceae bacterium
GCGGTGGGGCCCCGCCAGGGCGCGACCGGCGGCGGCGTCGCGCGCGCGAGCGCGGGCGAAGGCGTCGGCCAGGCGATCCGCATCCACGCCGGCGCTGGGCCGGCTCCACTCGCCGGACAGGGCCAAACGCGCCGCCGGGAAGGGCCTGTCGGCGCGGCCGTCGATTTCGGCCTGCAGCGCGTCCAAGGTGGCGGCGCGGGTGGTGGCGAGCTGAACGCCCGCCTGCCCCAGCCGGACCTCCAGCGCATCGAGCCATACGCCGTCAGCCGGCCCGACGGTCAGCAGACGCATGCGCTCGCGCAGCGCGCGCTCATAGACGTTCGCGACGGTCGCATGGGCAGGCTCGGCCGCGAAGACCAGCCGGTCCAAAAAGCGGCGACGCTCCGCGCCGCTCTCCAGGAACAGGCGATCCTGAGCCGGCGTCAGCCAGACCAGCCGCACGAGGTCGGACAGTCGGCCGGGCGCGACCGTCTCGCCGTCCAGCCGCACCACGCGGCGCGCGGGCGGCCCGCACCCGCCCGTCGACCGGTCCATCCCGGTGCCGACCTGGGTTTCACCCGCCTGCCCATCGATGCGCGCCGACACGCTCCAGGCCCGCCCCGCCTCTTCTCCGGGGCCCCGCCGCCCGAGCTCCACCACCGAGGCGCCTCTCAGGCCCTTGCCCGGCGCCAGGTAGGACACAGCCTCCAACAGGTTGGTCTTGCCCGCTCCATTGGCTCCCGACAACGCCACCGGGCGACCGTCCAGGGTCAGTTCAGCCTGTTCGTAGGAGCGGTAGTCGGTGAGCGTCAGACAGCTGAGCATGGCGCGCATGGCGCACTCAGTTGGTCCGGCGGCGCCCCGATGTCCAGCGCGAGCCGGAGCGCGGAGAGCGGCGGCGGCGGTCGCTCAGCGCTCCTGATCGGTCGGGCGCATCAGGATCTCGTTGATGCATACGTGCTCGGGCTGCGAGACGGCGTAGAGGATGGCGTTGGCCACGTCCTCGCTTTGCAGCTGGTGGACCGAGCCTGCGAATTGGGTGATCGCCTCGCGGGCGCCGGGATGGGCCACATGGTCGCGCAGCTCGGTCTCCACGATCCCGGGCTCGACCACAGTCACCCGGACCCGGTCCTTGACCAGCTCCTTGCGCAGCGCCTCGGAGAAGCCGACCACGGCGAACTTGGTGGCCGAGTAGCCGGCGCTTCCGGGATTGGCGACGCGTCCGGCGGTGGAGGCGACATTGACGATGTGGCCATCGCGCCGCCCGCGCATACCCGGCAGCGCCGCTTGGGTGGCGGCGATCAGACCGAGCACGTTCAGCTCCAGCATGTGTCGCCAGCGGCCGAGGTCGGCCTCCGCCGTCGGCTCCAGGTACATGACGCCGGCGTTGTTCACCAAGATGTCGAGTCGGCCGTAGTGGTCCTGAGCGGCGCTCACCATCTCCGCCGCCGCATCGGGGTCGGAGACGTCGGCGGTCAGGGCGAACGCCTCGCCGCCCGCGCTCGCGATCGACTGCACCAGAACGTCGAGCCGCTCGCGCCGCCGGGCCGCCACCGCGACCTTGGCGCCCGCTGCGGCCAGCGCTCGGGCCGTCGCCTCGCCGATCCCCGACGAAGCGCCGGTCACCAGCGCCACCCTATCGTTCACGCCCGATCCGGCCATGCCGCGCTCCTGCATCATTTTCGAATGAGGCGCAGCAACAGGCGACGGAACGCTTCGGTTCCGCGCGCTGTGGGCTGGCGGCCACAGCCGTTGTGCATTGCAGCGAATTAATGCGGCAACGCCAAAGTGAAGGACTATATAACCCTCACACCCGCTTCACGGGGGATACTCCTTCCACGATCGTGTTTTTGGAAGCGTTTTTCGACCCTTCGTCGACACCCTGTGAAAGCCTTGCGGGCATAAAGAAGGACTGAGGACTATGAACCGGCTTTCGACCATCACTGAACGATTCGGCAACGTGGGCCTGCTGCTCATGGCGGCGCTGCCGCTGCTGGCCCTGGGCGCGCTCGCCCACTAGGCGCCGCCCACGCCCGGCGAGCGGTTGCGGCCCTCGCCGGGCGCTACAAGGCCGAACGCGAACCTCAATCACGGACGGCCTCGACGTAGTCGGCCGAGCGCATCTCCTGCAGGCGCGAGGCGGTGCGCTCGAACTCGAAGGCGCCATCGCCCGCAGGATACAGGTCCTGCGGCTCCGCCTCGGCGAGCGTCGCCAGCTTGCATCGCGCCTCGTAGAGGGCGTCGATCAGCGATACGAAGCGCGCAGCCTCATTGCGCTGCTCGGGCCCGAGCTGGGGCACGTCCTCCAGGAACACGGTGTGAAAACGGCGCGCGAGGGCTAGATAGTCCTGTGCTCCGAGCGTCGCGCCGCACAGGCTGACGAAGCTGGCCCGCAGGTGGCCGCCGACCGTGTGCGGCAGGCGAAGCCTACGCCCCTGAACCTCAAGGGTGTCGCCCGTCTCCTCCGCGCCGTCGTGCAGCCCGTCCCAAAGCGCGTCGAAGGCGGCGCGTGTGTGAGCGTCGATCGGTGAGAAGTAGACTTGGCGTCCCTTGAGGCGATCAAGGCGGAAGTCCTTGGGACCGTCGACGCGCACGACCTGCATGCGCGCTTTCAGCTGCGCGATGAACGGCAGGAAGAGCTGGCGGTTGATGCCGTTCTCGTAAAGGGCGTCCGG
This sequence comes from uncultured Caulobacteraceae bacterium, assembly GCA_964247465.1. Lineage (GTDB taxonomy): Bacteria > Pseudomonadota > Alphaproteobacteria > Caulobacterales > Caulobacteraceae > CAHJWH01. The sequence goes on from CAXTUT010000038.1 coordinate 2,655, forward strand.
GGCGCGGTTGGAGGTCGCCACGATCACCACCCCTTCGGCCCACATCGCCTCGAACAGGCGGCCCAGGATCATGGCGTCGGCGATGTCGCTGACGTGGAACTCGTCGAAGCACAGCAGGCGCGCGCCTCCGGCCAGATGGTGCGCCACGGGCGGGATGGGATCGTCGCCGTTTCCATGCCGGCCTGAGTGGGACTGGCCGAAGCGGGCCTTGCGCGCCGCCGCGTCGCCCTTGCGCCAGGCGTCGATCAAGGCGTGGGTCTCGCCCATGAAGGCGTGGAAGTGCACGCGCCGCTTGCCGGCCACCGGCGCGGAGTCGAAGAAGAGGTCCATCACCATGGACTTGCCGCGCCCGACCGGCCCGTAGAGATAGACCCCTTGCGGCGCCTCGCGCTTCCTGTGCCGGAAGCCGAAGGCGAAGCCGGGCTCGGCCAGGCCGTTCAGCTCGCCCTCGAGCCGCGAGAGCGCCTCCACCGCCGCCGCCTGCGCAGCGTCCGGCGCGATCTCACCGGACTTCAGGCGGTCGCGATAGGCTGTCTGGGCGGAGTCGGGCATGGGCGCTGTCGCTTAGCCTATGGCGGCGGCGTGTCCACCGCCGCGCCAAGCGCCGACTGCGCGCGCAAGCCCCCTTTTCCGGCGCAACGGTTCGGCTAGTGTCTGCGGCCCTCGACCCTGGCGGGACTCAAGACCCCGCCGCCCGGACCGGACGACGCATGAAGCTGACCATGGAGCGTTCCGCGCTGATCAAGGCGCTCGGCCACGTGCAGAGCGTGGTGGAGCGGCGCAACACCATACCCATCCTGTCCAACGTGCTGCTGTCGGCCGACAAGGACGGCGCGACCTTCTCCGCCACCGACCTAGACATGGAGATCGTCGACGAGACCGGCGCGCAGGTGGGCGCAGGCGGCCAGATCACCGCCCCCGCCCACACCCTCTACGAGATCGTGCGCAAGCTGCCGGACGGGGCGGACGTGGAGCTGAAGTTCGCCGGCGACGATCCGCGGCTGTCGATCACCGCGGGCCGCTCCCGGTTCAACCTGCCGGTGCTGCCGGCCGGCGACTTCCCCGTGATGTCGTCGGACGGGCTGTCGCACCCCATGACGGTGGACACCGCAGACCTGATGCGGCTGATCGACAAGACCCGCTTCGCCATCTCCACGGAGGAGACCCGCTACTATCTGAACGGGCTCTATCTCCACACCGTCTCGGAAGGCGGCGAGACCAAGCTCCGCGCCGTCGCCACCGACGGACACCGCTTGGCGCTTGCGGAGATGCCGGCGCCGGAAGGATCGGCCGGCGCACCCGGCGTCATCGTGCCGCGCAAGACCATCCAGGAGGCGCGCCGTCTGCTGGACGACGCGGGCGAGAGCGTCCAGCTGCAGGTGTCGGCGGCCAAGGTGCGCTTCGAGTTCGGGCGCGCGTCGCTGACCAGCAAGGTCATCGACGGCTCCTTCCCCGACTACATGCGCGTGATCCCGCGCGACAACCAGAAGGTCGCGATCATCGACAACAAGCTGTTCGCCGAAGCCGTGGACCGGGTGGCCACCATCTCGGCGGAGAAGTCGCGCTCGGTGAAGCTGGCGCTGGAGCCCGGCCGGCTGGTGCTCACCGTACGCAACATGGAGGCCGGCCAGGCGGTGGAGGAGGTGGAGATCGACTACGACGGCGAGCCGTTCGAGATCGGCTTCAACGCCCGCTACCTGCTTGACGTCGCCGGCCAGATCCAGGGCGAGACGGCGGAGTTTCGCTTCGCCGACCCCGCCTCCCCCACGCTGGTGCTCGACCCGGCGGACGCCGGCGTGCGCTACGTGCTGATGCCGCTGCGGGTGTAGCGCTCCACCGCCAGGGCGATCACCCGCAGCGTCTCGGACCAAAGCCCGAGCCCGGCGAGCCCGTCTAGCGGATGAAACGCGGCGTCCACGGCGTCGTCGCCCGCCTGCGGCTCGCCCGAGCGCCAGAATGCGGCGTAATCGACCAGCACATAGTGGGTGTCCGGCCCGAATACGCCGTCGACCACGTCCACCAGGCCGAGCAGGTCGGCCGTCACGCCGGTCTCCTCGGCCAGTTCGCGCAAGGCGGCCGCCTCCAGCGCCTCGCCCCATTCGACCCGGCCGCCGGGCAGGCTCCAGGACCCCTGCAGCGGAGGGCGACCCCGGCGGATGAGCAGCACCGCCTCACCGCGCAGGCAGACGACGCCCACGGCGGGAATGGGGCGGCGAGGCGACGTCAATGCGGCCACTGTTGCGTCGTCGGCTCAGTCGTGTGGCGGAAAGGTTTCCGTGGCGAAACACCACGCCGGTGCGACAGGTAAGGCACTTTTCACCATTGCGGGCCAAGGTCATCCTCACATGCACGTAAGGTTGTCCGGGATTTTTCTGCATGCGCAAGCGTCTGACGGCCATCGCTCTTTCGGCCGCCCTCGCCGGCTTCGGTTTCGGCTCCTCCGCCAGCGCCCAGGGGCTCCAGTGCGTGGAGTTCGCCCGCCTGTTCTCCGGCATCCAGATCTTCGGAAACGCGGCGACCTGGTGGGGCCAGGCGATCGGCAAGTACGCCCGCGGCTTCACGCCGGAGTCGGGTTCGGTGCTGGTGTTCAAGGCGTCGGGCGTCATGCGCGACGGCCATGTGGCCGTGGTCAGCCACGTGCTCACCGACCGCATCATCCAGGTGACCCACGCCAACTGGTCGATGATCGAGGGCCACCGCGGGCAGGTCGAGAAAGACGTCACCGTGGTCGACGTCTCCCCCTCCGGCGACTGGAGCCAGGTCAAGGTCTGGTACGATCCGAGCCACAACCTCGGCAACAGCGTCTATCCCACCTACGGCTTCATCTACCGCGCCGCACAGCGGGCCGCGGGCATGGCGAACCAGATCGCCCAGGCCGCCGCCGGGCGTTCGGCCGGGACGCAGATCGCGATGACCACGCCTCATGCCGCCGTCCCGCATATCGCCGCGCCCAAGGTCGACCTGCTGGACGCCCTGATCAGCCACCCCTGAGCACGCAGGCCGCCAGGTCGTCCTGCCGCACGATCTTGGCCGAAGCGTCGATGCGCCGGCTGCGACGGGCGACGTAGGCGCCGGGCCGAACGGCCTTCCACTTGAGCGGATCGGGCAGGATGGCGGCGAGCCGCGCCGCCTCCAGCGCGCTGAGCTGATCGGCGTCGTGTCCGAAGTATCGCTGCGAGGCCGCCTGCGCGCCATAGACGCCCGGGCCCCACTCCACCACGTTCAAATAGATTTCGAGGATGCGCCGCTTGCCCCAGAGCGCCTCGATCAGCACGGTGAAGTAAGCCTCCAGGCCTTTGCGCAGGTAGGAGCGCTGCGGCCAGAGAAAGACGTTTTTGGCCGTCTGCTGGCTGATCGTGGAACCGCCTCTCACCCGGCGGGAGTCCTGCCGGTTGTGCGCCGCCGCCGCGCGCATGGCGGCGAAGTCGAAGCCGTGATGGCCGCAAAAGCCCGAGTCCTCGGCCGCGATCACCGAGCGCGCCAGGTCGGGCGATATCTCCGACAGCGGCCGCCAGGCCTTGTGGACGCCGTAACCCTGCGTCGCCCGCTCCAGCATCAACAGGGTCACCGGCGGGGGTACGAAACGATAGGCCGCGACGATCGCCAACGGGCAGAGCAAGGCGACCAGCACGACCGCCAGGGCCACCGCGGCGAGGCGGCGCCCGGCTCGCGCGCCGGACGGTGGGGCGGTCCGCATCTGCGTGGCCCTGATCGACGCGGCGCCGATCACAGCGCCTGAGCGCATCGGCTTGGCATTCACCGGCCTGAGCTTGGATGGCGCGGCCTTCCTAGCCTTCGGCGATGACCGTTGCTTCGCCTTCGCTCGCTTGCGCACGATCTCCGCCCAGTCCGCAGACCTTGCGGTAGCCGCGCAGGCCGGCCGTGGCAACCGCCAGCCATGCGTACAGGAACCCAGGGTCTCGGCGCCCCGTTCCCCGTCCACGCCCGGAGTGAGAGCCCATGCCTGCCGCCTTGAAGCCCCTGTCGGGCCAGACGCTCGTGATCACCGGCGCGACGTCCGGCATCGGTCTGGCCACCACCCGCGCCGCCTCGGCCCGCGGGGCCAAGCTGCTGCTGGTGGCGCGAAATGAGCAGGCGCTGCGGGCGCTATGCGAGGACCTGCGGGCCCGAGGCGGCGCGGCCGACTACGCCGTCGCCGACGTGGCGGACCTGGAAGCGGTGAAGAAGGCGGCAGCCCGCGCCGATGAGCTCTACGGCGGCTTTGACACCTGGGTGAACAATGCGGGCGTGTCGGTGTTCGGCACCCTCGCCGAGACGCCGCTGGAGGACCAGCGGCGTATCTTCGAGACCAACTACTGGGGCGTGGTGAACGGCTCGCTGACGGCCGTGGAGCACCTGAAGGGTCGCGCCGACGGCGGCGCGGTCATCAATATCGGCTCGATCCTGTCGGACCAGGCCATTCCCGTGCAGGGCGCCTACTGCGCCTCCAAGCACGCGATCAAGGGGTTCACCAACGCGCTGCGCATGGAGCTGACCGCCAGCGCGCCATCGGTGTCGGTCACCCTGATCAAGCCCGCCGCGATCGACACGCCCTACCACCTGCACGCACGCAACTACACGGGCGGCCCGAAGAAGAACCCGCCGCCGGTCTACAGCGTGACGCTGGTCGCCGAAGCGATCCTGCACGCCGCCGAGACGCGCACGCGCCAGATCACCGTCGGCGGCGGCGGTCGCGCACTGACCGTTTTCGGCCACTACCTGCCCGCCCTGGCCGAACCCCTTTACGCGTGGGCGGTGCCGCTGCTGATGAAGAGCTCGCCGGAGACGACGACCGGCGAGGACGAGGCGCTCTACAAGCCAGGGCGCGACCTACGTGAGCGCGCGCCCTACCTCGGCGTGCGCCAGACCAGCCTCTACGCTGCGGCCCAGACGAACCCGAAAATCACCGCCGCGGTGATCTCCGGCGCGCTGGCCGCCGGGCTGGTCGTGCTGAAGGGGCGCGAGAGCCTGAAGCTGATGGGGGCCCGACGCGACGCCGTTCGCCGCTACCGAGCCAAGCAGGAAGCCCGCCAAGCCCGTGACGCCCAATAAAGGCTCGACGCGTGAAATCAGCCGCCGCCATCCTGATCGTCGCAGCCCTGACCGCCGCCACCGCTCAGGCCCATGGGGTGAAGGATTGCGGTGCACGCTGGACGACGTTGCGCCAATCCGGGGCCCGGGGCAGCCAGACCCGCGCGCAGTTCATGACCTCCTGCGGGGCGATCGGCGCTCCGGGCGGTGCGCCCAAGCCGATACCGCCCCACGCTGCGGCCGGCCACTAGGCTCGCGCAATCGTGCCGCCCGTCATCGGCTGGCTAACGCCGGTGGTGGTCGGAAAGGAGATCGGCAGGTCGTTGAGGGTGCGCGCGGCCAGGTAGGCGAAGGCCTCCGCCTCAAGCGCGTCGCCGCGCCAGCCGACCGCCTCGGCGGCGACGACGCGGCACGGCGCGCGCGAAGCCAGCATGCGCATCAGCTCGGAGTTGGACCGTCCGCCGCCGGATACGACCAGCACCTGAGGCGGCTCGGCCGCGAGCGCCAGTCCCGCAACGACCGCCTCGACCGTGAAGGCGACCAGGGTGGCGCAGGCGTCCGGGGTCGACAGCGCCTCCAGCGGCTGCAGGCTGAAGTCGAAGCGGTCCAGCGACTTGGGCGCAGGCGCGCTGAAGTACGGGTCGGCGAGGTAGGCGCCGAGCACCGCCTGGTCGACCCGCCCGGCCGCCGCCAGCCGGCCGCCCTCGTCGAACCGCCCCGACCCGCGCGCCTGCACCAGCAGGTCGATCATGCCGTTGCCCGGCCCGGTGTCGAAGGCCAGGGGATCGGCTCGCCTGGCGAACAGGGTGACATTGGCCACGCCGCCGATGTTCAGCACCGCCGCGGGAGGCTCGAGCCCCGATGCCCTTGCGCGGGCGAGGTGATAGATCGGCGCGAGCGGCGCGCCTTCCCCACCCGCCGCGACGTCGGCGGTGCGGAAGTCGTAGGCGACCTGCACGCCGCAGAGCCGGGCCAGCAGCTCGCCGTCGCCGAGTTGGACCGTGCGCCCGAGCCGCCCGCCGCCAGGCCGCTCGTGCAGCACGGTCTGGCCGTGGAAGCCGACCAGGTCGATGTCGCGCCACGACAGCCCCTCGCACGCCAGGAAGGCGTCCGCCGCGTCGAAGTGCTCGCGCGCGACGGCTTCGGCCGCCGGGGCGAACTCGGGCGGCGGCGGCGCGCCGCGGGACCACGCCTTTGCGGCCTGCGTGGCCGCAAGCACCTGCTCGCGGGTCGCGTCGGTCAGCTTGCGCTCTCCGGCCGGGCCGAAGCCCTCGATAGCCTCGCCGTCGGTGTCGAGCACGGCCATGTCGACCGCGTCCAGCGAAGTGCCGCTCATGAAGCCCAGCACGCGCATTCCATCGCCCTCCGCGGCTTCAAAGCCAAGCTCGCCCCGTGCTAGACCCGCCGCGATGTCCGACTTCAAGCCGAAATCCGAGCTGGTCAGCGTGCTGATGGAGCGCGGCTATCTGCACCAGGCCACCGCGCTCGAAGCGCTCGACGACCGCGCCGCCGCGGGCGTGGTCAGCGGCTACATCGGCTTCGACGCTACCGCCGCCAGCCTGCACGTGGGCAATATGATGCAGATCATGATGCTGCGTCGGCTGCAGCAGACCGGCCATAAGCCGATCGTGGTCATGGGCGGCGGCACCACCAAGGTCGGCGATCCGTCAGGAAAGGACGCCACCCGCCAGCTCCTGACAGAAGACGCGATCGCCCAGAACATGGCTTCGATCCGGCGCGCCTTCGACGCCTACCTGACCTTCGGTGACGGGCACACTAACGCCATCACCGTGGATAACGCCGAGTGGCTGGACCAACTCGGCTATGTGCAGTTCCTGCGCGACTACGGCGTGCATTTCACGCTGAACCGCATGCTGAGCTTCGACAGCGTGCGCTCGCGGCTTGAGCGCGAGCAGCCGCTGACCTTTCTCGAATTCAACTACATGCTGATGCAGGCCACCGACTTCCTGGAGCTATATCGCCGCTACGGCTGCGCTTTGCAGCTCGGCGGTTCCGACCAATGGGGCAACATCGTCAACGGGGTGGAGCTGATCCGCCGGGTGGAAGGCGCAGAGGCGTTCGGCTTTACGAGCCCGCTGGTAACCACGGCGTCCGGCGCCAAGATGGGCAAGACGGCCCAGGGCGCGGTGTGGCTGAACGCAGACCTGCGCAGCCCGTACGACTATTGGCAATTCTGGAGGAATACCGAGGACGCCGACGTTGGCCGTTTCCTCAAGCTGTTCACCGATCTGTCCCTGGACGAGATCGCGCGGCTGGAGCAGCTCGCCGGCGCCGAGATCAACGAGGCCAAGAAGGTGCTGGCGAGCGAAGCCACCGCACTCCTGCACGGCCGCGAGGCGGCTGACGCCGCAGAGGCCGCCGCGCGGACCACCTTCGAACAGGGCGGCGTCTCAGCCGACCTGCCGAGCCTTGACGTCTCGCACGCGAGCCTTGAAGCCGGCGTTCAGCTCGCCGCCTTGCTGGCCGACGCGGGCCTGGCCGCATCGCGCTCGGATGCGCGCCGCCTTGCCCAGGGCGGCGGGGTGCGGGTGAACGACCGGCCCGAGCCCGACGCCCAGCGGGTGATCAGCCTGGCCGACCTTGGCGAAGGCGGCGCGATCAAGCTTGCCGCCGGCAAGAAGAAGATCGTCCTCATCCGTCCCGTTTGAAGCGCCCTGGAGAGCCGCATGCCCGAGCTGAACGTCGGCGACGCCGCCCCCGATTTCGACCTGCCCACCGATGGGGGCGGCCGGATCACCCTGGCCGAGCTGAAGGGCCATCCCTTCGTGCTCTACTTCTATCCCAAGGACGATACGTCCGGCTGCATCAGCGAGGGCAAGGCTTTCTCCGGGATGAAGGCCCAGTTTGAAGCGGCGGACGCGAACGTGGTCGGCGTTTCTAAGGACAGCCCGATCAGCCATGACAAGTTCAAGGCCAAGCACGACCTGACCATTCAGCTCGCTTCAGACGAGAGCGGTGAAACGCTGGAGCGCTACGGCGTCTGGGTCGAGAAGAGCATGTACGGTCGCAACTACATGGGCATAGAGCGCGCCACTTTTCTCATCGACGCCGGCGGCGTGGTGCGCCAGGTGTGGCGAAAGGTGAAGGTGCCTGGCCACATCGACGCCGTCCTGAAGGCGGCGCGCGCGCTCGCCGCCTGATCGGCGGCGGTGCGGCGTATTGTCGCAAGGCGGATCGAAGCGAGGTCCGCTGTGCGGCCTGCAGGCGGCCCCTTGGTTGTACGGCTTTTCTTACCGAAACCTTAACGTGATGTTGGTCGGTCGCGCTAGGGTCAATGCAACGCAGTGGATGGCAAGCCTTCGTCCGGTCGCCAGTATCCGCCACGATCTCGCCCGAAATCTTGAGTCGCCGTAGAGCTCCAGGCGATTGATTACGGCTCAGCTCGGCTCGCTCTTGCTCTAAGTCGGCCGGTTTGCTCAGTGCCGCCGATGCAAGGTCCTCACGTCCAACGCCCCCTGTACGGCGCAGCTGCCTCGACATCCACGCCTGCGCCGTCGCAGCCCGCCTATGCTGATCTCGGAGCCCGCCCGCCGCGCGCCGGCCGCGTCGCAAGCGCCTTGATGGCGCCCGTCGCCATGATGGTCGGCGCGGTGGGCCTGATGACGGTGTGGACCGCGGGTGTCCGCCACGCCGCGTCTGTGCCAACGGCCACGGTCCTGGGCGGGGCCGTCCCGGCCACCGGGCGCCAGACCAGCGCGGTGGAACAGGCGGCCGCACGTCAAAGCATGGCGCTCGCCCGGCTGCTGGCCGATCTCGGCGCGCCCGTTCAGCTCTCGCCACCTCCGGTGGTGGCGCTGACTCGTACGGCGGCGCAGACCGTGGCGAGCCTACGCGAGGCCGAAGCCGAGATGGTCTCCGCCGCGGACCTGGACGCACAGGCGCGGCTCAAGGCCATGCAGCGCACCTTCCGCTCTACAGGCCTGGATGCGCGGCCCTACATGGCGACCGGCGCGGCCGGGACGGGCGTGTCGCCCCTGGAGCTGCGTGACTCCCACGTCCTGGCGGCGCGCCTGGACGTGGACGCCCCACTCGCCCGGCAGGTCCAGCGCGCCGCCCGCGATCTCGTCGCAGCCCGCGCCCTCGGCGAAGCTTCCACATCCATGCCGTTGGCCATGCCGGTCGACGCTCCGGTGTTCTCCAGCCCCTTCGGCGACCGGGAGGATCCGTTCACCCACCAGATCGCCTTCCATCCGGGCCAGGACTTCGCTGGCCGGTACGGCGATCCCATCCACGTGACCGCGCCGGGGGTGGTCTCCTTTGTCGGGCAGCGTTCGGGCTACGGCAACTGCGTGGAGGTCGACCACGGCCACGGCTTCAAGACGCGCTATGGACATCTCTCGGGCTTCACCTTGGGTGTCGGCCACGTCGTCGCCATCGGCGACGTGGTGGGGCGCATGGGCTCCACCGGCCGCTCCACAGGTGTGCACCTGCACTACGAGGTGTGGGCGAGCGGCCGACTACTCGATCCACGGCCGTTCCTCAACGCGGGCTTGGCTACGGCGCGATCGGGCGCCTAGGCGGTAGCCAGCCTGACTTAGCGTCGAGACACCCTGTAGGAGCGACCGCTCGTGCAGGCGGCCGCTATTTGGCAGCGTCGACGTCACCCTCCCCCATCCAGACCAGCCGGCGCGTCGCCGCGATGATGTGACGACGCACGGCGCTCTGAGACGGATCAGGCGGGCTTTGCGCCCTTTTTGCAGGCGCTCATGAACTTCTTGCGGTCCTTGCCGTGGATGTTCTTGGAATCGGCCTGGGTTGAGCAGGCCTTGGACGCCTCAGTGCGCGGCGCCATGGTGCGCTTCACCGTCGATTTCGACTGGACCGCAGCGGGAGTGGTCTTGGTGGGGGTCTGCGCCGAAGCCGAGGTAGCCATTACGGCCGCTGCGACGGCTGTCAGGATGATGGTTCGCATGGATTACCCTCCCTCAAAGGAAGCGCAACCTTAGCTTGGCTGTGCGCTCTGTCGAGGGTGCGACGGCTTACAGTTTGTCCAATCGGGACGCGCGCGATCAGGCTGGCGCGGGCGCGGTCATCTTGAAGATGGCTTGGGCGTTGGCGCTGTCGAAGCGCAGGTCGAGACCCGCGCCGGGCTCTCGGTCGCGGGTGATGAATTCGTAGAAAGACCCCGGCACGCTGAGCCGCACCTCGCTGTCGCCGGCGTCGCGGAAGGCGCGCTCCACGGGGTCGGCCCGAAAAGCGGTCTGGCGCACCCTGCCGGAGGCCGACACCTCCACCTCGGGCTTTATCGGCCGCCCCAGAGCGCGTTGGGCTTCGGCGAGGGCGTAGACGTCTGGGACTCGGTCGGTGGCGTGGTTGAAGGCCGAGCCTTCCGTGGCGATCCACGCCGCCTCGGCGGACTCCGCCAGCAACGCCCGATAGTCGGACAGCCGCGGCACGGCGTGGCCACGCGTGAAGGCTTGAGCGAGCGTGGGCAACAGGCGCGCCGCTTGCGCCTCGTCCAGCGCGCCGTCGCGGCGCAATCCAGCCAAGCCTGCGAGCGTCTGGGCGTCGAGCGGGTCTCGCGCGCTGTCGAACACGGCGTGGGCTGCGGACTGGAAGGCGGGACTGAAGCGTTCCACGTGCAGTTCGCTCAGGAAGACCTGCGGCACGGCTTCCGGAAAATCGAGGTGGACATAGGCGCGGCCGGTCATGCCCAGCCGCGTCAGCGGATAGACGCCCGCCAGCGTGTAGCCGAGAGGCTGCAGGACGCGGGTAAAGGCGGCCTCGCCAGGCGGCGACGCGCCGGTAGGGCCATGCGCGAAGCGGATGGTGCGCAGGGCGCCGTGGTCGAACACCACGCCCGCGCCGTCGGCGCGCCGGTCCTCGACATAGGCCGCCGCCGTGGGCGTGCGCGCGAGAAGATCGTGAAACAACAGAGCGTTCAAAGCCATCGCCACGGTGGCGCGCGTAACCACGCCACCCTGTCCGGCGTCGTGCAGCTTCGACGAAACGTTCAGGACGGCAAGGGTGCGGCCCGCTTCAGCGTCGCCCAGCACGCTTGCGAGCAGACGCTGCAACCGCGTCGACGTCTGCATCTGCGACGCTCCCGACCCAAGCCGGATCGGATCAGCCGCCGTAGGCGCGCTGATGGCGATAGTACCAGCTATGATACGGGTAAGGTCGATAGACCCAACGGCCGCCGCTGAACAGCCAGGGATTGTAGCTGGCGGGCGCGGCGTAGGCGTATCGGCCGCCGTACTCGAAGCCGGGCGCGCCGCCACGCAGGACATAGCCTGGGGGACAGCCCGGGCTCGTCGCGCCCGACCGGGACGAGGCTACGACGCCGCCCAGGATCGCGCCGC
>CAXTUT010000039.1:0-13780 GCA_964247465.1 uncultured Caulobacteraceae bacterium
GATCACCGCCGCCGAAGCCGCCCGGCCTCGGCGGTCGCGGACCCCGCGCGCTTGGCGCCGCGGAGCCGGTCACTTCCAGGTTGCCAGCGGCGGTCTTGCCCGAGCGGCTGTCCTGTTCGAGGTCGTAGTTGACGCTCTGGCCTTCGTCGAGCTGGGTCAGACCCGCCCGTTCCACTGCGGACACGTGGACGAAGATATCCTGCCCACCGTCATCGGGCTGGATGAAACCAAACCCCTTCTGCGTATTGAACCACTTCACCTTACCCGTAGCCATAGAGTCGCGTCCTTCTTGCCCCGGCGTTGCTCATCGCGTCCACTCCTGGACGCCGCCGGCCATCAATGTCTCAAAGCCGCTGGAAGAGCCCCCATCAGCGCACACCCAGTACGAAGCCCCATTCGGCGGTAACCGCACAGAGCCGACGACGCCACAGCCGAAAGCCCGTTGCAAGCGGAACCTGCAATCCGTCACCAAGAACCGCTCAGTTTCGCAGGAAGGTGAGGAGGTCGGCGCCGAGGCGATCCTTGGCGGTGATGAAAAGGCCGTGCGGCTCGCCCTCGTACTCGATGAATTGCGCGCCTGGGATCAGCTTAGCGGTCTGCCGACCGGCGACGTCGATCGGCACCGTCTTGTCCGCCGAGCCGTGCACCACCATCGTCGGCACGCTGAAGCTGGACAGGTCCGGGCGGAAGTCCGTCTCGGAGAAGGCGCGGACGCAGGCCGTCGTCGCGCGTTGGGAACCCTGCAGGGCCATCATCATCGTCCACTGCAGCGTCTCGTCGGACACCTTGGGATCGAGCAGGGTCTTGCCGTAAAACTGAGGGCCGAACTGGGCGAGGAAATGAGGACGGTCCTTCATCAGGCCCTCCACCATGCGGTCGAAGATGGAGACGTCCACGCCGTCCGGATGCTCGGCGGTCTTCAACATGTAGGGCGTTACCGCCGATACGAGCGCGGCGCGCGAGATGCGTGCGGCCCCATGGCGGGCGAGATAGCGCGCCACTTCTCCGCCGCCCATGGAGAAGCCGACGAGGCCGGCGTCGGTAAGGTCCAGAGCCTCGATCACGTCGGCGAGGTCGTCGGCCAGGGTGTCGTAGTCGTAGCCCATCCACGGCTGGTCCGAACGTCCAAAGCCACGACGATCGTAGGCGATCGCGCGCACCCCGTGCGCGGCCAGGTGGGCGAGCTGGTAGTCCCACATGTCGGCGTTCACGGGCCAACCATGGACGAAGACGACGGGCCTGCCGGCGCCCCAGTCCTTGTAGTAGAGTTGGACGCCGTCGCGAGCCTTGATGAACGCCATCCGAGCACGTCTCCATTGCTACGATTGCGCTTGATAAGGAGCTTGGGCGGGTTGGGTTCCGAGCGGTCGGGAGCGACCTCTCGCCAAAGCTGAACCCTGCAGTCTTTGTGACTGTAGCGGCCGCTGAAGCTGCTCGCGAGCGCCGCATCGCCTGCATCGACGAATCCACCGACCGCCTCGTTCGCGGCGGAGCGGCCCCACACCGCTGCATTTACGCCGAGCCCGCAGGGCGGTATGCGCTCCCATGCGCTTCCTCATTCCAATCGCCGCCTTGCTGCTCGTCCCCGCCGCCCGCGCGGCTGAACCCGCAGTTCCGCCCCCGGCGTCGAGCCCCGCCGCCCAGGCGGCGGCCGGCTACATGGCCAGCGTCGCGCGACAGCCCGGCGTGGTCGTCACCGGCTCAGGCCTTGCCTACAAGGTGCTGCACTCCGGGCCGGCGGACGGAGTGCATCCGCGCCTGGGCGATCAGGTGCGCGTGGCCTACGAGGGTCGGCTGGTGAACGGGACGGTGTTCGACTCCTCCGACGCCGCCGGCGGCCCGGTGGCGCTGACGGTCGGCCAGCTCGTGCCGGGCTGGGACGAGGCGCTGCAGCTCATGCGGCCGGGCGACGAGTGGACGCTCTACGTCCCGCCCGCGCTCGGCTATGGCGATCGGACGTCCGGCCCCATCCCCGCCGACAGCGTCATGGTGTTCCACCTGCAGCTTATGTCCGCAGCGCCCTCCGGCGGCTGATCCGCCGTTGCGGATCGACGATCGCGGCGGCACGCATCTTGAGCGGCGGGGGCCATGACGCTCCCCGCCGTCGCACTCCGGGACGCAACGCCGGATGCGCCCAGCCTGAAGCCCGCCAGCGCGACGCAGGCCTGGGCGCGCGCGCTGGAGGTGACGGCGAGGCTGATGTCCGATCCCGCTCGCACGCTGGCGGTCGTGCTCGACGATCTGGCGCTGCGCCATGGCGACGCGCCTGCGATCCTGTCTTCCGAGGGCGGCTACAGCTTCGAGGCCCTCGCCGCGCGTGCTCGCCGCTACGCTCGCTGGGCGCGTGCGCGTGGGTATGGTCCGGGCGACGTCGTGGCGCTGCTGGCGCCCAACGCGCCGGACTATTTCGCCGCCTGGGTCGGGATCAGCCGCACGGGCGCCGCTGTGGCGCTCATCAACACCAACCTTGAGGGCCGCGCGCTCGCCCACAGCCTGTCGGCCGCCGGCGCGCGGGCCCTTCTGCTCGCGCCTGCGTATGGCCCCGCCTACGCCGGCGCGGCGGCGCACCTGGAGCTCGCACCGCAGGTCTGGCCGCTGCAGGCGGCGGGCGGGCTGGAGCTTTCGGCTTTTCCGGACGCGCCGCTGAAGGCGGATTGGGGCGGCGCGACGCTGACCGACCGGGCGCTCCTGATCTTCACCTCGGGCACCACCGGCCTGCCCAAGGCCGCCAACGTCAGCCATGCGCGGGTGCTGACCTGGTGCGGCTGGTTCGCCGGCATGATGGACGCAGGGCCGTCCGACCGGCTCTACAACTGCCTGCCCATGTACCACAGCGTGGGCGGCGTGGTGGCGGTGGGCGGCGTGCTGCTGGCTGGCGGCTCGGTCTTCGTGCGCGAGCGGTTCTCCGCCAGCGCCTTCTGGGACGAGGTGGCCGCCTACGACTGCACCCTGTTCCAGTACATCGGCGAGCTCTGCCGCTTCCTGCTGAACGCGCCGCCGCATCCGCTGGAGCGCGCGCACCGGCTGCGGCTGGCCTGCGGCAACGGCCTGCGCGAAGACGTCTGGCGCGCCTTCCAGGACCGCTTCGCCGTGCCGCGCGTGCTGGAGTTCTACGCCGCCACCGAAGGCAGCGTCTCGCTCTACAACGTGGAGGGCAGGCCCGGCGCCATCGGCCGCGTGCCGCCGTTCCTGGCCCACCGCTTCCCGCTCGCCCTGGTCCGCCACGACGCCGAGACCGGCGCCCCAATCCGCGACGCGGACGGCCGCTGCGAACGCTGCGCGCCGGACGAGGTCGGCGAGGCGATCGGGCGCATTGCGGAGGCGCGTTCGGGCGCCGCCAACCGCTTCGAGGGCTACACCAGCGCAGCCGACAGCGAGGCCAAGGTGCTGCACGACGTGTTCGCCCCCGGCGACGTCTGGTTCCGCACGGGCGATCTGATGCGCCGCGACACGGCCGGCTTCTTCTACTTCGTCGACCGCATCGGCGACACCTTCCGCTGGAAGGGCGAGAACGTCTCCACCGCCGAGGTCTCAGCCGTCCTCGCCGCCTGCCCGGGCGTGAGCGCCGCCGCCGTCTATGGCGTGGCGCTGCCGGGCTGCGAGGGGCGCGCGGGCATGGCGGCGCTTACGACGACGGACGGCTTCGACCTCGCTGAGCTGGCCCGCCGCCTCGTCGCCGCCCTGCCGGCCTACGCGCGCCCGGTCCTGCTGCGCCTGTGCGAGGCGCTGCCGGCCACCGGCACCTTCAAGCTGCAGACGGCGGCGCTGGCGGCGGAGGGCTTCGATCCGGCGCGCGTGGCCGACCCGCTCTTCTGGCTGGAGGCGGGCGCCTACCAGCCGCTGACGATGCTCGGTCACGCCAGGCTGAGGGATGGGGAGGTTCGGTTCTGACGTCCGGCGGCCTTGTAGTGCGCCGACGCCACGACCCTTGATCAGGCGCACCGCATAGGCCGGAACAAGCGAGAACTCGGCTGGCCAAAGTTTCTCTCGATCGTTCCCATATGGACAATCAATTTTACAACGGCTGTTCATGCGCCTTGTCTGTGGTCGCTAAAGCGTTTCGGCTCGATGGCGCCACGAAGCCACAGGCCAGAATAACAGCGCGTCATGGGAGACGGACATGGATGCCAAGGTTGACGACAACATCGAAGCCAAGTGCCCCGTGGGCCGCGGCTCGGGCGGCGGCGGTCGCCACCAGTGGTGGCCGAACCGTCTTCGCCTCGAAGGCCTGAACCAGCACGCGCCGCGCTCCAATCCGATGGGCGAGGCGTTCGATTACGCCGAGGCGTTCAAGACCTTGGACCTGCATGCGGTTATCGCCGACCTGCACGCGCTGATGACGGACTCGCAGGACTGGTGGCCGGCCGACTTCGGCCACTACGGCGGCCTGTTCATCCGACTGGCCTGGCACAGCGCAGGCACCTACCGCATCACCGACGGACGCGGCGGCGCCGGCGGCGGCCAGCAGCGCTTCGCGCCGCTGAACAGCTGGCCCGACAACGCCAACCTGGACAAGGCGCGCCGGCTACTTTGGCCGATCAAGCAGAAGTACGGCGCCAAACTCTCCTGGGCTGACCTCTTTGTGCTGGTCGGCAACGTCGCGCTGGAGTCCATGGGCTTCGAGACCTTCGGCTTCGCCGGGGGGCGGGCGGACACCTGGGAGCCGGAAGAGCTCTACTGGGGTCCCGAAGGCTCTTGGCTGGGCGATGAGCGCTACAGCGGCGAACGCCAGCTGCATTCGGCGCTGGGCGCGGTGCAGATGGGCCTGATCTACGTCAACCCGGAAGGGCCGAACGGCAAGCCCGATCCCGCGGGGTCGGCGCACGACATCCGCGAGACCTTCGCCCGCATGGCGATGAACGATGAGGAGACGGTGGCGCTGATCGCCGGCGGCCACACCTTCGGCAAGACCCATGGGGCGGGCGATCCGTCCTTCGTCGGGCCTGAGCCGGAAGGCTCGATGATTGAGGACCAGGGTCTTGGCTGGCGCAGCAAGCATGGCGCGGGCCACAGCGCCGACGCCATCACCGGCGGTCCGGAAGTCATCTGGAGCCAGACCCCGACGCAGTGGAGCAATCACTACTTTGACAACCTGTTCAAGTTCGAGTGGGAGCTGACGAAAAGCCCGGCCGGAGCCTACCAGTGGCGGGCCAAGGACGCCGAGGCCGATATCCCGGATGCGCACGATTCATCCAAGAAGCGGCCGCCCACCATGCTGACCTCCGACCTCGCGTTGCGGGTCGACCCGGCCTACGAGAGAATCTCGCGTCGTTTCTACGAGAATCCGGACCAGTTCGCCGACGCGTTCGCCCGTGCTTGGTTCAAGCTGACCCACCGCGACATGGGCCCGGTCCAGCGCTACCTCGGGCCGCTGGCGCCCAAGGAGACGCTGATCTGGCAGGATCCGATCCCCGCCGTGAACCATCCGCTGATTGATGAGCAGGATACCGCGTCGCTCAAGGCCAAGCTGCTCGGCTGCGGGCTTTCGGTGTCGCAGCTGGTCTCCACCGCCTGGGCGTCCGCATCGACGTTCCGCGGCTCCGACAAGCGCGGCGGCGCCAACGGCGCGCGGCTCCGCTTGGCCCCGCAGAAGGACTGGGCGGTGAACAATCCGCCTGAGCTGGCCAATGTGCTGGAAAAGCTCGAAGCCATCCAGGCCGAGTTCAATGCGTCTGCGGCCGGCGGCAAGAAGGTCTCCATCGCCGACCTGATCGTGCTGGGCGGCTGCGCGGCGATCGAATCGGCCGCCCATGAGGCGGGCGTCGAGGTCAGGGCGCCCTTTACGCCAGGCCGCATGGATGCGACGCAGGACCAGACCGACGTCGACGCCTTCGCGCCGCTAGAGCCGATCGCCGACGGGTTCCGCAACTATCGCGGCGGCGAGCAGTTCATGGCGCCGGAGGAGGCGCTGATCGACAAGGCGCAGTTGCTGAAGTTGAGCGGCCCGGAACTAACCGTGCTGGTCGGCGGTCTGCGGGTCCTGGGCGCCAACGCCGCGGGGTCCAAGGCCGGCGTCCTTACGGATCGGCCGGGCAAGCTGACCAACGACTTCTTCGTCAATCTGCTCGACATAAACCTGGAATGGAGCCCCGACGGGTCCGAAAACGCCTTCCAGGCGCGCGACCGCAAGACCCATCAACAGAGATGGACCGGCACCCGTGTCGATCTGATCTTCGGGTCTCACTCGGAGCTGAGGGCGTTGGCGGAGGTCTACGCCGCCAGCGATGCGCAGGACAAGTTCGTCCAGGACTTTGTCTCTGCGTGGGCCAAGGTGATGGACGCGGACCGCTTCGACCTGGCGGCGTGACAGCCTTATGGGCGCGGCAGGGTGTTGAAATCCTGCTGCGCCCTTCCGCCGTTCGCCTGGTAGCGCGGGAGCACGAGGGCTGAGCCTGCGCGTCGGGCTCGCGCCGCCTCCCGCATGCCAGCATCGACGCGACACACCGGCAGTAGCCGTTCAGCTTGGGTTCAAGCACGCTGCGCTGAAATACCGGTGTTGTTGACCAGAGAGGATGTCATGAAGACGATCGTGTTGGCGGCTCTCGGAGCCTGCGCATCCATGACGGCGGTTCCGGCAGCCCATGCTGCGGGCGGCTGCGGACCGGGCTTTCACCGCGGCGGCTATGGCGCATGCCGCCCCAACTTCGGCCCTGGTCCGGTGGTCGCAGGACCCGCGTTCGGCGTCTTTTATCCCGGGCGCGGATATTGGGACGGTCACCGCTACTGGGGCAACCGCTACCGGTACGGCGGCGGCTGGCGCTACCGGTAAGGTCCAGGCATGAGCGGGAGCATCACGACAGCTCCCGCTCATCGCTTGCGTGGGATCTCGGCGACAGAAACTCTAGCGACATGCATACTTGCCAGGGCGAAGATGGCGAAATCCAACCGCTTGATAGTGGGCCCACTTAGTCCACCCAGCGTTGCGTTGTGTTTGTATATGAGGCAGGTTCGGCGCTGAAAGCTTGAACCAAGCCTTGTCTCTGTTACAGGGTGTCAAGCCTCGCCGGACGGCGGTTTCTGGCGCTCAGCAGCCGGCTTTGGACGTCCAAAGTAGGGCGCGCCGTCAGCAGCCCAGTCGAAGACCTGCATCCTGACAGTGCGACCTGCCAGACCGCCGCTGACAGACTCTTTGCCGTGGTAGACGATCCAATCCTCCTTACCGTCCGGCGAGTTTGTGAAGCTGGCGTGGCCCACCGTCCAAACCGAGTCTGCGCCCGTTTCGCTGGGGGCGAAGACGGGCCCGGCCGTCTTGATCCAGCTGGATGGGTCCATGACGTCGCCCACACACTCCAGCAATCCCATGGCGTAATGAGGAGTGGCGGAGTGGCCGGCCGAGTAGGCTACGAAAGTCCTGCCTTTGTGGATAAGCGCCTGTGGCGCCTCGATCCAGTAGTGGACGCCAGACTGGGCCCACTCGCCTTCGACGAGTGTCCAGGCGTGCTCCCATGGCTGGTCGCCAACGGCTATGCGTAGGCGGTGCTCACCGACCCGATCGGGCGCGACCATGGGCGCGACCCAGATTCCATCATAGGTGGCGTAGAGCCAATAGAGCACCCCGCCCAACTTCATGACGGATCCGTCGATCGCGTACTGGTCGAAGGAGGGATCCACCAGCTTAAGCCCCGTGTAGGGTCCCAAGGGAGCGCCTGCGCTCAGCACGAAATGGCGGTGCGCCTCATCGCGGCCGTCACCTGCGGTGAAGTAAAGCCACCAGAGACCTTCTAGTTCATGAAGTTCGGGAGCCCAGACCTGCGCGCTCGCGCCGCCCGAACACTCGGCCCGCCAGACGCAGGTAGGCGGCCGCAGATCTAGCTCCAAAAGCGAAGGGCTTGACCATACCAGGACTTCATCCTCGTTCTCGACGGTGCCGGTCAGATAGTAACACCCGCCCGACCGGACCACCCAAGGATCCGCTAGATCGCGCCTTCTGATCAGAGGGTTGTAAAAAGGTGAAGCCACAGGGCGGTCATAAGCTAACTTTTTGCAGGTCTTATTAACTTAGTTTGGTTTCCGAGAGTGGGTATCTGCTACATCTATGAAGTGGACGTCGAGGCCGCGTGCGACCCTAAATAGGAAATCTATGCTGAGGTCGAGTGACAAAACAGAGCCGTTTACGAGCTCCCCTAAAAGTTATCAGCATGCCTCGCCTTCGTTCGTAAATATATTTGAGTCAGTCCAAATCTCCAAGATACCTAAGCCAGACCATAGCCTGGGTATCGGGTATGACTTGCAGACGTTCATGTTCCCAGTCAACTTTAGTAATATTGATCTTTATGTTCGCTTGATGGTAGGCGAAGTACAGCTTGGCGACGGATTGGCCACGCATGGGCCCGGCTACTTGTCTTTCAACACCTACTTTAATAGTTTTTATGAGGACTTTTGGATAAAGCATACTGACTTAAATGATTTAAGACTTGAACTGACTGGTTCCGGAAGATTCCGATGTAGTATTTTTCGAGAAACTATGAGCGGCGGGTGTTCGTTGATACACCGAGCGTACGTAAACCTGAACGTCGCCCCAGCGGGAACTATCCCTGTTCCCGTTTCGCTTTTGCAGTCGTCTCATGGCCATGGAGGCCGTCTATTCGTAGATTTGGACGTCCTCTCGCCCTCGCATCTTCGCAGCATGTCTTGGAGGACGGCTCAGGAACCCTTGCGCAAGGTGGCTCTGGGTGTCGGAATTTGTACCTTCAACCGCGAAGCCTTTCTTTTGCGCACGGTCGAGAAGCTGCTTGATGCGCCTGTGGAGGCCGCGGTGGCGAGCGTCGTGGTGGTTAACCAAGGCGCTCAGTTCCAATCGGCCGCAGCGGAGCGGATCGTCAACAAGGCAGGGGAGGCGCGCCTCCAAGTTGTCGAGCAGGACAATTTTGGCGGCGCTGGCGGGTTTGCCAGAGCCGCAATGGAATTTCTCGATAACCCAACCATAACGCACGTGCTATTTATGGATGATGATATTGACCTTGCGCCTAGTCACTTGCTGACTACCGCGGCCTTTCTTCGCTACGCCAAAAGACCGGTAGTCCTGGGCGGACATATGCTAGACCTTTATCAGAAACACATGCTATATGAGGCAGGTAACAGTATATCGCCAGGCAACGAACTGCGCCCAAATCATCATAACCTAGATCTCGGCGAGTTGCCGAGCTTGACGGCGCTTAGCCGCGCGACGCCCTCCCACTTCAATGGATGGTGGTATGCGGCGATCCCGGTGGCCTGCTTCAAGGAGCACGGATTTCCTCTGCCCATCTTCATACGCGGGGATGACCTCGAGTTTGGGACAAGGTTGCACAATGCTGGTGTTGACACCGTGGCGCTGCCGCCCGTGTCCGTCTGGCACGAGCCCTTCTACGCTAAGACGCCGGGATGGCAGCTCTACTATGACATGCGTAATAGGCTTATCTTTGCAAGTATTTATCAGAACCAGTTCGCCCTTGATCGTCCAAGCAAGTTGCTGAAACTTCTCATGGTCCACCTGATCCGATATGACTACCAGCAAGCCTGGTTCATGATGCAGGCCGTGACGGACTATATGAGAGGGCCGCCCCTCTTGGATGAGGGCCTGCCCGCCATCCACGCCCGCATCACGAGTCAATCCAAGTCGCTTGCGCCTGTGAAGCTCGGCGCCGCCCTCGGCATATCGGCGGCGCCGGCCGACACGCCCAAACGGCCCTGGGCGATCCGGCGTCGCATGCTCGGCTCGCTTGTGCGTACATTGGCCGGCGCGCCGAGGCGTCAGGCGACAGGCGTGCTCTACACCGACGTTCCGCTGCAGTGGGTGAGGATTGGGGCCAGCTACATTCTGGCGGACAGGAGCGGGCATTTCTTCCAGCGATACACCTACTCCCGACCTGCGACGTGGCGTGTGGGCCGCCAGACCGTCGCGGCCATCGCGCGATATGCGTCAGGCCGCCAAGCCGTTGCGGCCCGGTGGCGCACGGCCCACGCCGAACTGGTGTCTGAGGCGGGCTGGCGCGCACGCCTGGGATTGCAAGACCCATCCCCATCGGCCTCAAAGCCGGCCGAGGAGGCGAGGGCGGCTTGAAGACGTATCTTCACGTCGTTTTGGCGGTGGCGCTTGGCTTGACGTGGATGGCGGGGGACGCCGCGGCTCAGTCCGTCGGACAGCCCCCGGCGGCAAACCTCGGCTTCATGGATCCGCCCGCAGTCTTCGCGCTTCCGGCCCTGAAGGATGCGCCCGGCGGCGCTGTCGGGCGCGAAGCCGCGCCGTTGCAGGTCATCCGGCGCGCCAAGGGCCTGACGCTTGATCTGGGATCGGCGCTGAAGGCGTGGCGCGGTGCGGGGCCGACCCTCGTCCGGACGCGGGCGCGCGTGGACACCATCCGCTCGGCGACGCCATCGGGCGTGGTCTTCCGAGGCGAGACGGCGTCCCAGCTCAACCGCTTCCTTCACACCACGGCCCCCGCGCAGGTTCGCGTACTCTCGCCCCGCCTGATCGTCGACGAACCGGTCGTGCTGGAGCACAGTGGAGTCCGCCTGGATCTCGGCGACGCCATCCTGCAGGCGACGCCCGGACCTGCGCCCGGTTCCTACATGCTCCGCATCGAGAACGCGGGCGACGTGGTCGTGACCGGCGGGGTCTTCTCCGGCGGCCGCAGCGCCATCCTGGTTTCGCGCAGCCACGATGTAAGCCTGGTCGGGACCCGCATCCAGGACCTGCAAGGCAACGGCGTCGTGGTCACCAACGCCGCTCGCGTGATCATCTGGGGCGCGTGGATCAGCGGCTTGGCGCGTGCGCCCATCATCCTGCACGGGTCCACGAGCGAAAGCGTGGTCGCCTACAACGATCTTTACGGCAACGTCGGCGTATCCAACTGGGACGCCGGCGTGGTGATCACCGACCGCAATGTCGATCTGGCCAGCGATCCGCTCCATCTCCTGTTGCCCGACCATTATGGCGTCGTCGTGCAGCCGATCGTGGGACGCCTCGTCATTCCGCGGCGCAACGTGGTGGCCTTCAACCGTATCGCTGAGAACCACGCGTCTGGCCTCTACCTCGACGGCGCGGCCGAGGACGTGATCGCCGGCAACCTTATCCAGGGCAATGCGAAGGAAGGCTTGTGCCTGGACAACGGATCGATCGCCAACGCGGTCCTCCAGAACACCGTGCAGCAGAACGGAAGACGCTGGGGCAGCTCCGACGACGACCTGCGGCGCGACTTCATCATCAAGTTCGGACGCCTGCCGGACGGATCGGCCAAGGCGAAGGTCCCTGGCGTATCGCTCGACAACGCGGCCTACAACATCGTCTACAGCAACTTGATCGACGGCAACTATGGCGGCGGCGTCAAGATGGTCCGGACCGCCTATTACAACCTGGTGGGCTTGAACACGCTGGTCGACGACAACGCAGGCGAAAGCGATCAATTTCACTTCTTCGGCATCGAACTCGGGGCGGCGACCGCCGACGCACCCGTCGCCGACCTTGATTTCACCCCATCGCACGGCAACCTGATCTTCTCCAACCTGATAAGAGGGCGTCACTACGCCGGAGTCTTCTTCGCCGACGGGTCCAACATCAACGACCTGTTCGACAACACCATCCTGGGCGCCGAAAGCTGGGCCATCGAGTCCGCAAGCCGGCAGGACAACGTCACCTTGAACAACCTGACCAACCTGCCGTCCCGCAACATCGGCCCGGGCCTGGACCCGCGCCTGCCGGCGCTCACCGCCGCCCACTTCGACTAGTCGCATGAGCCTCGCAGACGCGACCAACGGGTCCGACATCCTGCGCAGCCTGAAGCTGTGGAAGCTCTGGAGCTTCATCGGCTGGCAAGACGTGCGCCAACGCTACCGCGGCTCGGTGCTCGGCCCTTTCTGGATCGCCGGCAGCGTAGGCGTGATCACTCTGGGCGCCGGGTCGCTCTACGCGTCGCTGCTGAAGACGCCATCGAACATCCTTCTGCCTTTTATCTGCATCAGCATCTCACTTTGGCTGTTCATCAGCTTGACGATCCTGGAGTGCTGTCAGGCTTTCCTGGTCGGAGCTCCACTCATCCGCAACACGAACCTGCCGCTGGGCATTCACGTGTTGAGGGCGATCTACCGCAACCTGATCGTGTTCGCCCACAACGTGCCTGTGGTCCTTCTCGTCTTCCTGCTGTATCGGTTCACCCCCTCCGTCGAGGCCCTGTGGGCCGTTCCGGGCTTTCTCATCCTCCTGGCCAATGTAGCCTGGATGGGCTGGATCGCCGCCCTGCTGTCAGCTCGCTACCCCGATGTGGGCCAGATGATCGGGTTTGCGCTGCAGTTCGCCCTGTTCGTGACGCCGGTGTTCTGGAGGCCTGAACAGGCGGGTCGGGGCCATCCCGTCCTGATCTTCAACCCTTTCAACCACCTGCTGGCCATCGTGCGCGGTCCCATCATGGGCGTCATGCCAGGCGGGGATACTTGGTTGATCGCCATCGTTATGGCGATTGCGGGGCTAGCCGTGGCTGCGATCGTGCACCGCCGGCTACAAGCTTCCGTGGTCTTCTGGCTGTGATCCGATGAAGGTGATCGACGTCCACGAGCTCACCTTGGATCTGCCGATCCTCTCGGTGCACGCCCGTTCGTTTCGCAAGACGCTGCTCAACATCTCGACGGGCGGACGGCTGCTGAAGGACGGGCGCGACAAGGTCTATGTCCGCGCGCTGGACCGCGTCTCCTTCAGCCTGGAAGAAGGGGATCGTCTGGGGCTCATCGGCCACAACGGATCGGGAAAGAGCAGCCTGCTGCGGACCTTAGGCGGCATCTATAAGCCGTCGTCTGGCCAAGTGGAGGTGACCGGGCGCGTGGCCACGATACTGGACCCGGCGACCGGCCTGAACCCTGACGCCACCGGGCGCGAGAACATAGGCCTGCTCGCCCGCTACGGCGGCCATCCAAGGGCTGAGATCGAGGCGGCTATGGACGAGATCGCCAGCTTCACGGAACTCGGATCGTTTCTCGACGTGCCGCTGAAGACTTACTCGGCAGGCATGGTGGCGCGCCTGACCTTCTCGGTCGGCACCCACTGGTGTCCCGACGTGCTGCTGCTAGACGAGTGGATCGCGGTGGCTGACGAGACCTTCAAGGCGTCAGCCCTCCAGCGGCTCACGAACGTCATGGCCCGGGCTCGGTCCGTCGTCCTGGCCACCCACGACAAGACGCTTTTAGGGCGCCTCTGCAACAAGGTGCTGGTGCTCGAACATGGACAGATTAGCTATTTTGGTCCCACCCAGGGCGCTCTGCTGATGGCGGCCTAGGTACGCCTACCTCTCTCAAGGAAGCTTTCGGACCCTTGGCGACATGCGTGTATTAGGACACATATGTCCTTGCAGCGGAAGTAGTAGAAGGTCGGGTCACCGTAGCCGGAGCGCGCCTGAGCCTTGAGATGCACGCGGGCGAGCGCCACGCCCGCGTTTCTAATCTTCGACAAGGAACCCTCGTGCCGAAACAGGCGCCGCCCTGTTGTGCTTTTCCCCTGCCGCCCGGCAATCCGAATGCCGGGCAAGTTCCAACATTGACAATCGATGTCAGGGTGCGGTGGTCCGACGAGGCGTGGCGGACGGGGTTCAGCCGCCTCGTCCTTCGCCCTTCGACAAGCTCAGGGCGACGCCGAAGGGGAGCGCCTCGCATAGGCCCCGTCGTTGGCAGGGGCTGGCTTTGTAAGTCCCAGCCCTGTGTTCGATCCGCCGGAGGCGGTCGGACTTACACTCACGGGACGCCCTGCGTCCCGACGCTCATGCGTCAGCCGTCGCGCGGAGCGGCGGTCAAGGTCGAGCGGAGCTCGCCTGCGGAG
>CAXTUT010000040.1:0-13698 GCA_964247465.1 uncultured Caulobacteraceae bacterium
GTTGTCGGCCCAGCGCTGGCTGTGCACGTGCACGTCCAGCGTCATCACCAGGGCCGAACACCCCGCCGCCTCCGCGCGCTGCAAGATGTGCTCGGTCACGCCGTGTTCCTTGAGCATGTAAAGCTGCTGCCAGAAGGGAACCTTGATGGCTTTGGCGATGTCCTCCATCGAGTTGATGGAGAAGAGCGACAGGCAGTAAGGTATCCCATAGGCCTCCGCAGCCTTGGCGGCCGCGATCTCCCCGTTCGGCCAAACGACGCCGCCCATGCCGATGGGGGCCATGGCCATGGGCATGGAGGCGGGATCGCCCACCATGGTGGTCGCGGTGGAGAGCTTGGACACGTCCACCATGACGTGCTCGTTCAAGGCCAGCGCCTGCAGGTCGGCGCGGTTGCGGTTCAGCGTCAGCTCGTCGTAGGAGCCCCCGTCCAGATACTCGAAGATGGCCTTGGGCAGCTTGCGCTTGGCGCGGGTGCGCAGGTCGTCGATGTTGACGATCACCGACATGGATGCGTCTCCAATCTTCCCCTCTCCCCATGCGGGAGAGGGAGGGGTCCGCGTGTCGCAGACACGTGGGAGAGTGAGGGGTCGCGCCGTCGCGGTCGTTGCAAGATAAGGCCAGCCGAAGCGCGCCCCCTCACCCTTCCCAGCTTCGCCGGGCCCCTTCCCTCTTCCGCGAGGGAAGAGGAAATAGACGCCGCCCTCACAGCTCACCCCGCTTGGCCAGGGTCTCGATCCGGTCGGCGATGCGCAAGGCCATGGCCTGGATGGTCAGCGAGGGATTGACCGAGCCGGACGTGGCGAACAGCGAGCCGTCGCAGACCCACAGGTTGGGGATGTCCCAGCTGCGTCCGTCGGCGTCGACCACGCTGGTCTCGCGGTCCGCGCCCATACGGCAGGTGCCCATCAGGTGGCTGGTGTCGTCGTTCTCCCAGAAGTCACGTCCGCCCGCCGCCTCCAGCATCTGGCGCATGAACCGCTTGGAGTGGGCCTGCAGCCGACGGTCGTTGTCGCAGTAGCCGAATGTCACCTTGGGAATTTTCAGGCCGTACTGGTCCAGCTCGTCCACGACGGTGACCGTGTTCTCGATCCGCGGCTGGGTCTCCGCCACAGGCACGAAGCCGCAGCTGTGGTTGTAGCTGGCCATCGCGCGCTGCAGGTCCGCGCCCCACAGCCCCCGACCGGCCTGGGCCTGGCCCCACTCGCGCGCCAGCGGGCCCTGGCTCATGAAGGCGTAGCCGCCGTGGAAGTCCTTGCCCTCGTCGGTGTAGTTCCAGTGCTCGGTGACCGCCATGTTCGGCGGTCCCTTGTTCCAGCGGATGTCCTCGTCGAAGGTGGCCCACACGCCCGGCCCCGCGTGGGTGGTCAGGTGGGTGCCGACCAGGCCTGAGCTATTGGCCAAGCCATGCGGGTGCTTGGACGTGGCGGAGTTCAGCAGCAGGCGCGGCGTCTCGATGGCGTAGCCGGCCACCACCACGTTCTTCGCCTTCTGCACCCGCCACTCGCCCTCGCGATGATAGCGGACGCCGGTGACGCGGGAGCCTTCGGCGTTGGTCTCCACCTGGCCGACCATGGCCATGTCGCGGATTTCAGCCCCCGCCGCGACCGCACGGGGCATGAACACGACCAGCACGCTCTGCTTGGCGTTGGTGGAACAGCCGTAATGGCACCAGCCGCGATAGACGCAGGGCGGGCTCTTGCCCCGCGGCGCCGACACCGTGGCCAGCGGGGTCGAGCACCACTTCACGCCCAGTTTCTCGGCCCCGCGGCCTAGGATCAGTCCCGGCGCGTTCACCTCGTGCGGGCGGTAGGGATAGGGTCCGCGCGGCGGTCCCCAGGGGTATTTTACCGGTCCCGAGACGCTGAGCGCGCGCTCGGCCATGGCATAGTAGGGCTCCATCTCCGCATAGGTGACCGGCCAGTCGACCCCGTAGCCGAGCTTGGTCCTCGCCTTGAACCACTCGGGCCGCCATCGTAGCGCGATCATGCTGTAGTGGACCGTGGAGCCGCCGACGCCCCGCCCGGAGTTGTTACCGGCGAGCGCGATGGGATCGGCGCCGCCGGTGATGCGCGGGTCGGTCCAGTAGAGCACCTCCTGCGCCATCTCGTCGGAGGCGAAGTCGTCCAGCGGCCGCCAGTAGGGCCCGGCGTCGAAACAGACGACGGAGAAGCCCTTCTCCGCCAGGCTCGCCGCCAGCGTGCCGCCGCCGGCGCCGGAGCCGACGATGGCGAAGTCGACCTCCTCGCTGTCCGGATAGCAGCGCATGGGCGTCCAGCCGTCGGGCTCGAACACGTCGGGCGCCCGCCCGTCCTTGGCGCGCGGCGCCTGGGGCGCGTGGGTATGGTGGACGCTCATGCGCCGCCCCGCTTCGCCGACGGCTTGGCCTCTCGCGCCTCCCAGGGGTCGCGCTCGTTTAGCCCGATGCGGACATAGCCGCGCGGGCTCGCCGGGCCGCCGAAGCCGACCTCGTTCCAGGCCTGGGGAAAGGCGTAGTAGACGCCGACGATCGCCTTCAGCAGAACGCCGCTGAAGAAGCGCTGCGGGTCCAGGCCGGACCAGCGCGCCTTATCCACCTCCCCCGTCTGCAGACGCTTCAGGAAGGCGAGCTGGGTCGCCTCGTCCTGGGCCTCGAAGGGCCGGCCGTACTGCGCGTGCGCCTCTTCCGCCAGCAGGGCCAAGCCCTTGCGCCAGGCGTCCTCGGCCTTCGGCATGCCCTCGAAGCGGTACCCCTCGCCCTCCCCTTCGGCGAGCTCTGCGTCGATCCAGGGCGCGATGGGAATGGGCCGACCCCGCTCCGGCGTCGGGGCGAGACGGGCGGCCACGGCCTCCAGCAGGGTCCACTCCGCCTCGGTGAAGAAGCGGCGCTCCGGCGTGTTGCTCAGGCGCTGACGGATGACGCCCCGGGTCAGGGTGTCGAAGGAGACCGTGTCCCATTTGTCGAGCACGTCATAGTCGGGGTAACGGTGGCTCATAGCTCTCCCCTTGCGGCCAGGCGCTCGATACGGTCGGCGGTGCGCAGCGCCATGGCCTGTATGGTCAGCGAGGGGTTCACGCCCCCCGTCGTCGGGAAGATCGAGCCGTCGCAGACCCACAGGTTCGGTACGTCCCAGGTCCGCCCGTCGGGGTTCACCACGCTCGTCCTCGGGTCGTCGCCCATGCGCGCGGTGCCGTTCAGGTGGTTGGTGTCCTGCTCCTGACGGAAGATGTCCCGCGCGCCCGCGCCTTCCAGGCAGCCCTGCATCTGGTCCATGCAGTGGGCGATCAGGGCCTTGTCGCCGTCGGTCCACCCGTAGGTGACGCGAGGGATGCGCAGGCCGTACTGGTCCACCTCGTCGGCGAGGGTGACGGCGTTAGCCTCCGACGCAAGCCCCTCGCCCACGACCTTGATCCCGATCATGTGGTTGTAGTCGAGCATGGCGCGGCGCAGGTCCTCGCCCCACAGGCCGCGGGCCCCGACCTGGACGTTGGCCCACTCCTGCGGCATCGGCCCCTGGCTCATGAGCGTGTAGCCGCCAGGAAAGTCCTTGGCGTCGCAGTAGTTCCAGTGCTCGCTGACGCACAGGTTCGGCGGCGCCTTGTTCCAGCGCACCTCCCCGTCCATGCGACCGAAGACGCCCTGGTTGGGTTGGGTCATGAGATACTTGCCGACCAGGCCTGAGCTGTTGGCCACCCCGTCCGGCGCCAGGGCGCAGGCGGAGTTCAGCAGCAGGCGCGGCGTCTCGATGGCGTAGCCGGCCACCACCACGTGGCGGGCGCGCTGGAAGCGCCAGTGGCCTTCGCGATGATAGTGCACGCCTATCGCGCGGCCGTCCGCGCCGAGTTCCACCCGACCCACCATGGCGAGGTCGCGCACCTCCGCTCCCGCCTTCAGCGCGCGGGGTATCCACACCGTCAGCGCGCTCTGCTTGGCGTTGGTGGAGCAGCCGAAGCGGCAGAAGCCCCGCTGCACGCACGGCGGCGCCGCGCCTTTCGGTGCGGACACGGTGGCGAGCGGCATGGGCGCCCACTTCATGCCCATGCTCTCGCAGCCTACCGCCATGGCCTGGGCGCAGGCGTTCATCGGGTGCGGGCGATAAGGATAGGCGGCGCGCGCCGGGCCCCACGGATAGGATATCGGCCCGGAGATCGACAGCGCGCGCTCGACCTGGTCGTAATAGTCCCACATCTCGCGCCATTCGACGGGCCAGTCCGCGCCATAACCGAGCAGGGAGCGCGCCTTGAAATGCTCCGGCCGGAAACGCAGGGACACCATGGCGAAGTGCACGGTGGAGCCGCCGACGCACTTGCCGGAGTTGTTGCCGCCCATGACCAGCGGGTCGGCGCCGTCCACGATGCGTTCGTCGGTCCAGTAGAGCTTGGCCTGTTCTTCCTCGTCGGAGGCGAAGTCCTCAAGCGGACGGAAGAACGGTCCCGCATCGAAGGCCACAACCGAAAAGCCCTTCTCCGCCAGCCGCGCCGCCAGCGTCCCGCCGCCGGCGCCGGTGCCTACGATGACGAAGTCGACCGCCTCGCTATCGGCATGCTCGCGCATGGGCGTCCAGCCGCCCTCGCGAAACACATCCGGCGCGCGGCCGTGGCGAGCGCGGGGCGTGTCGCCTTCAGCGGGAGAACCCTGCAGGAGGTTGCTCATCTAAGCCCCGCAGCGCGGGAGGACATGACGCCCGAGACGATCAGCGACCGGCACGGGCGTTCGCCTTCCTGGCCTTGGCCTCTTCGCCCGGCTTGGCCTCCGCCGCTTCCCAAGGGTCGCGCTTGTCGAAATCGATGCGGACGTAACCGCGCGGCGAGGCTGGACCGCCAAAGCCGATCTCGTTCCAGGCCGCAGGATGGGCGTAATAGGCCCGGGGGATGTCGGCCATCACCCGATCCTTGAAGAACAGCCCGCCATCCATGTCGCCCCAGGCGGAGTCGCTAAACCTGCCCCGCGCCATAGCCTCGATGAGGGCGTCCTGGGATGCCGCATCGAGATCGGCGAAGGCGCGGCCGTAGGCTATGTGCGCTTCAGCCTCCAGAGCGCCAAGCCCGCGGCTCCATGCCTCGCGAAGCGGAGGCAGGCCGGCGTTGCGGTAGCCGGTACGCTTGTCCAGCCAAAGCATCTGGTCGACGTAGGCTGCGAGCGGGATCGGATCGGCGCGGTCAGGCTGGGGCAGGATGCGCGCGCACAGGGACTTCAGCGTGGCGAAGGCGACCGCCTCCAGGAAACGCGGTCCGGGGTGGACAGCCAGCCGCCGGTCGATCGCGCTGCGCGTGGCGGCGTTCCAGGATGGGCTCCAGCGCTTGTCGGCGACATCGTAGCCTGGGTAGCGCTCACTCATCCTCCAGGTCCCGCAGGCGCAACGCCGCGAGCGCGGCGAGCGCCAGGGCCGAGAAGCTGGGCGGCGCCGGCAGCGGCGGCCCGTCGACCACGTTCTGGCTCCAGTTCTTCCAGCCGCCCATCGCGCGCGAGACCCCAAAGGCGTGAAAGCCCACGCCGGCCAAGCCCATCAGCGAGGTGATCCCGAGCCACGCCCGCGTCACGGGGCGACCGCTGCGCGCCCCTTTAGGCTCCAAAGCGGCCTTGGCGGTCAGGGCGGCCGCTATCGGCGGCAGGCTGACGGGCAGCCACATGAAAGGATTTTGGAAGCTGCCGCGGAAGTGCATCAGCCCCGCCTCGCCGACCGTGCCCATCAGCCCGAAGGCGCTGAAGGCCGACAGGGCGCGTCCGACAGGCACGCCGAACAGTTTCAGCCGTCCGGGCCGCGGCTGCTCGGCGATCTCGTCGGCGGCGAGCCCGATCGCGCCGGCCAAGCTAAGGGCCGCCGGCGCACCGATGGGAGCCGCGTAGAAGGCGTTCAACCAGTTCAGACCACCGGGACGGCGCATCACGTTGTAGACGTGAAAACCCACCCCCGCCGCGCCGATCGCCCCACCCAGGGCGTAGACGCCGTCGCGCACCTGGCGCGGCAGGATTTGGACCGAAGCGCCGTCCGCACCGGCTAGGAGCGTCAGGGCCGAGACGACCAGCGGCGTATACATGCCCGGGTTATCAAAGCTCCCGCGGTAATGCTCCACCGCGCTGTCTGCGAGCACCGAAGCGCCGAGAAGGGCCGAGGCGCCGTGCAGCGCCCTCGCTTCGCCCGAGTCCCGCCGCGGCCGGAGCCATCCCGGCAGCGTTCGTTCCGGCGCGCGCGCCTCCAGCCGGACGAAGTCGCCGGCCAGGGCTACGGCGGCCAACCCCGCAGCGCCCAGGACGATGGCGCCAAGGGTCTTGGCCGTCTTGGGATCGGAGGCCCAGCCCGCGCCCGACCCGCCGCTCATTCCTTGTGGCCGGTGATCGAGGCCAGCACCTGGCTCATGGCTCCCTTAACAAAGCCGACGTTGTCGGGGCCACCCTGCTGCAGCGTATTCATGAACTTCTTGGCCTGCTCCAAGGTGATGTGAGGCGGCAGCGGCGGGATCGCGGGGTCGGTCTTGACCTCCAACACGACGGGGATCGGCGAGGTCAGCGCCTGGTCCCAGGCCGCGCTGAGGTCTTCGGGATCGTCGACGTAGATGCCCTTCAGCCCGATCAACTCGGCGAATTTGTGATAGGGCACGTTGGGCAGCGACTGGGTCACGCGATAGCGGGGAAAGCCCTCCATCACCACCTGTTCCCAGGTCACCTGGTTCAAGTCCTCGTTGTTCCAGACGCAGCATACCCAATGCGGCGTCGCCCAGGTCTTGTAGTATTTAGCGACCGTGATCAGTTCGGCCATGTTGTTCATCTGCATCGCTCCGTCTCCGACGAGGGCGATCACGGGACGGGTCGGGTTGGCGAACTTGGCGCCGATGGCGTAGGGCACCGCAGCGCCCATGGAGGCGAGGCCGCCTGACAAGGACAGTTTCTGGCCGCGCTTGACCCTGAGATCGCGGGCGTACCAGTTGGCGCATGACCCGCTGTCCGAGGTGACGATGGCGTCGGCGCCGAGCTTGTGGGACAGCTCCCAAACCACGCGTTGTGGATTGACGGGCGAGGCCGGCGCGTGGGCGCGCTTGTCCATGAGCTCCCACCACGCCTTCATGCCCTTCTCGATCCCCTCCCGCCAATGGGTGTCGGTCTTGGTCTCGATCAGCGGCAGCAGCGCGCGAAGCGTCTCGACCGACTCGCCATGCAGGTTCACCTCCGTCGGGTAGCGCGAGCCGAGCATCGAGGCCTCGATGTCGATCTGCACACCGCGGGCCTGGCCGGTCTTGGGCAGGAACTCGGCCCAGGGAAAGCCCGTGCCGATCATCAGCAAGGTGTCGCAGTCGTCCATCATGTCCGACGAGGGCTTGGTGCCCAGCAGCCCGATGGTGCCGGTCACCCAGGGCAGGTCGTCGGGCAGAGCCGCCTTGCCGAGCAGCGCCTTGGCGCAGCCAGCCTTCAGCTTGTCGGCGATGGCGATGATCTCGTCGGTGGCGTGGAGTGCGCCCGCGCCGACAAGGATGGCGACCTTCTTGCCGCTGTTCAGCACCTCTGCGGCACGGCGTAGATCGACCTCCTTAGGCACGACGTGCGGCTTCTCATAGCCCGGACTGGTGCGGGTATAGCCATGCACCCGCGCCGGCGCCTCATAGGGGCTGTCGGACAGGTCGTTGGGCATGATGACGATGGCCACGCCATTCCTGGACTTGGCGAAACGCATGCCGCGATCGACGATCATTTCGACCTGTTGGGAGATCGTGGCTTCCTGCACATACTCCGCCACGTCAGCGAACATGCGGTCGAGGTTGATCTCCTGCTGGTAGTGGGCGCCGCGCACCCCGCGGGCGGCCTGGCCGGTGATGGCGAACACCGGCTGGTGGTCCATCTTGGCGTCGTAGAGCCCGGTGATCATGTGGGTCGCGCCGGGGCCGCCGGTAGACAGGCAGATGCCGGTCTCGCCGGAGAACTTGGCGTAGGCCGAGGCCATGAAGGCGGCCATCTCCTCGTGGCGCGCCTGGACGAACACGAACTTGTCGCCGGCCTTCTCCAGGCCCCTGAGCACCCCGTTGATGCCGTCGCCGGGATAGCCGAAGATCGTCTTCACGCCCCATTGTTCGAGCCGCTCGACGAAGACTTCACCGACAGTTTGATGGGCCACGGGTAGGCTCCTGTGCGGTCATCGCCAGACCCGAGGCCGGCTCAAATGAAGGACCACGAGAGAACAGTCTGTCTCGACCAATGTTCCGCATTTTGTCGCCTTGCCCGAAGCCGTCAGCGCGGGCGATCGGACGGGCTCGGTGACACTGAGACGACGCGACGGCGACGGCGAGCTTTGCTAGAGCTGCGTGGAAACCGCTGACCGGAGCCTTACTTGCCCTTTCCGAACTTCAACCCTGTCCTGCTGCAGCTTGGGCCCCTGGCGGTCCGCTGGTACGCCCTGGCCTATGTGGCGGGCATCCTGCTCGGCTGGCGGTATGCGGTGCTGCTGGTCAAGAACGCGCGCATCTGGCGCGGCGCCGCACCGACCGCCACCGAGACTCAGGTGGACGACCTGGTGCTGTACGTGGCGCTCGGCATCGTCGGCGGCGGTCGGCTGGGCTCGATCCTGTTCTACAACACCAGCGTGATCTGGACGGACCCGCTGGAGATCTTCAAGGCGTGGCACGGCGGCATGAGCTTCCATGGCGGCCTGATCGGCGTGGTGATCGCGCTTTTCTTCTTCTCGCGTGTGCATAAGATCGACCTGCTGCGGATCGCCGACCTGACCGCCCCATGCGTACCGATCGGGCTGTTCTTCGGCCGCATCGCCAACTTCATCAACGGCGAGCTATGGGGCCGGCCAACCCATGTTCCGTGGGCCATCGTCTTCTGCAACGCCCGGCTGCGCGCGTCGCCCGGCGGCTGTCCGGCTGGATTGCTGCCCCGCCATCCAAGCCAACTGTACGAGGCCGGACTTGAGGGCGTCGTGCTCTTCTGCATCCTGCGCTGGGCCACCCATGGGGCCAAGCTGCTGCCGCGGCGCGCCATGGTCACCGGCCTGTTCCTGACTTTCTATGGCCTGGCGCGCATCTCGCTGGAGAACGTGCGCGCGCCCGACGTCGGCATGCCGATCTTCCCCTTCGGCCTGACCATGGGCATGATCCTGTCGATCCCCATGGTTCTGGTCGGCGTCGCCATGATCGCCTACGCCCGGCGACCGGCGGCGCTCGCGCCCGCAACCCGCCCGCTCGTCGACGATGCGCCTGACGCGTGGGAGGTCTCCGTCGAACCCATGCAGGGCCTGCCCGCCGACGCCGGCGAGGCTGGCGCGGGGCCGGTCGAGCGGCTGTGATCTCGGACGATCCAGCCAGGGCCGCCGCGCCCGACTGGCTCGCTCGCCGCATCGCCCTGGACGGCCCGATGAGCGTGGCGGACTTCGTGACCGCCTGCCTGCACGATCCCCGCCAGGGCTACTACGCCACGCGTCCCCGGCTCGGTCCCGAAGGAGACTTCATCACCGCGCCGCTGGTGTCGCAGATGTTCGGGGAACTGCTCGGCGCCTGGACGGTGCAGGTGTGGCGTAGGCTGGGGTCGCCCTCCCCCTGGCGGCTCGTGGAGCTCGGCCCCGGCGATGGCACGCTAATGGACGACGCCTCGAGGGCGCTGGCCCTCGCGCCCGGTCTGCTGGACGCCGCGGAACTTTGGCTGGTGGAGCCCAGCCGGCCGCTGCGCGCGCTCCAGGCTGAACGTCTGGCGCACCTGCGTCCGCGCTTCGTCGACGCCCTGTCGCAGGTCCCGGATGGTGCGCCGCTGATCCTGCTCGCCAACGAGGTGCTCGACTGCCTGCCCGCACGACAGTTCGTGGCGACGCCGGAGGGCTGGAGCGAGCGGCGCATTGGGCTTGACGCGGCCGGCGCGCTTGTCTTCGGCCTGGCCCTGCCGCCCGGCGGCGTAGAAGCCGATCTACCGCCGGACTCGCCCCCGGGCTCCGTGGTCGAGCGATCGCCGGCCCAAACCGCCCTGGCCGCCGAGATCGGAGCCCGTGTGGCGCAGGACGGGGGCGCGGCGCTGCTGATCGACTATGGCCGCGACCAGCCGGGCGCCGGCGACACGCTGCAGGCGGTGGCCCGCCACGCCAGGCTCGACCCCCTGGCCAGCGCCGGAGAGGCGGATCTGACGATGCATGTGGACTTTCCGGCCCTGGTCGCGGCCTCCCGGGGCCAAGGCGCCGCGAGCTCCGCCATCGTGACCCAGAGCGGCTTCCTGCGGGCGCTGGGGATCGAGGCGAGGGCGAAAGCGCTCGCCGCGTCCCATCCCGGCAAGGCGAACGTCATCGCCCGCCAGCTGCATCGCCTGATCTCGCCCGAACAGATGGGCGCGCTGTTCAAGGCGCTCTGCATCCATACGCCCGGCCTGGAGCCGCCCGGCTTCACGGCGCTGGAGGAACGGCCATGAACCCGCTGCCCGTCGTCACCTCGCCGCTGCTGGCCGGTCTGTCCGGCGTGCGCCATGCGTTCTTCACCCGCCGCGGCGGCGTTTCGGAAGGGATCTACGCCTCGCTGAACGTGGGCCGAGGATCACACGACGATCCCGACCATGTAGCGCAGAACCGCGAGCGTGCAGCGGTCCACTTCGGCCAGCCGGTGGACCGCCTGCTGGCCTGCTACCAGGTGCATTCCGCGCGCGCGGTCGTCGCCGAGTCCCCCTGGGGCGACGCGCGACACGAGGCCGACGGCGTGGCCACGCACGCGCCCCGGCTTATCTGCGCTGCGCTTTCGGCGGATTGCGCTCCCATCCTGCTGGCCGATGCGCAAGCGCAGGTCGTAGCCGCCGCCCATGCCGGCTGGCGTGGCGCGCTGAAGGGCGTGGTGGAGGCGACGGTGGCCCGGATGGAAGGGTTAGGCGCTCAGCGCAGCCGTATCGTCGCCGCCGTAGGGCCCTGTATCGCCCCGGCAAGCTACGAGGTCGGCGAGGACTTCCTCCAAGCCTTCATGACCGAGGCGCCGGAGTCAGGCCGCTTCTTCTCGACCGGCGCGGCGCCCGCCAAGCGCCAGTTCGACCTTCCCGGCTTCGTGGTGGAGCGGCTGGAGCGCGCAGGCGTGGGCAAGGCCGCCTGGGTCGGGCGCGACACCTGCGCGGAGGCGGACGATTTCTTCTCCAACCGCCGCGCGGTTCACGCCAGCGAAGGCGACTATGGCCGCCTGCTCTCCGCCATCATGCTGGAGGGCTGAGCGGCTCCGACGGCATCCCGCGCCCATTTTATCGAAGGCTCGCGCAGGGTGAACAGCCTCGGATGTCCGCTATGCGATCGTGTGGACGGACCGTGGTCGAGCCACCTTCGTAGCCCTGACGGCGGGCCGAAAGCCCCGGCGGCGCGCACGCGTCGCCGCGTCCCACATTTGGGAGTAGCGCGGATTCATGCGCCTGCGGCTCACGCTTCGCGCAGCGTCTCCGCCAGAAGCCGGGCCTCGCGTTCGCGCGAGGACCCGCTGCGCCAAGCCACCACGATGTCGCGATGGGGCGCCTCGCCGCCCAGGTGACGGACGGCGACCGACGCCTGCTCCGCCAGGCCCGCCTCCACCGCCATCGCCGGCAGCAGCGACACGCCCAGTCCGGATCCGACCATCTGCACCAGCGTGTGCAGGGAGGTCGCTGCAAAGGCGCCATCCGCGGTCGATCGCGGCGCGTCCAGGCTGCAGGCCGCCAGCGTATGCTCGCGCAGACAGTGGCCGTCTTCCAGCAGGATGACGTCCTCGGCCTGCATGTCGTCGGCGTCCACCGCCTCGGCCGTGGCGAAGCGGTGGTCCTTGTGGGTGGCGGCGAGCAGTTCGTCCTGGCGCACCTCGACCGTCTCCAGCCCCGAGGTGTCGTAGGGCAGCGCGATCAAGGCGGCGTCCAGCGCGCCGGCCTTCAGCCCGGCCGCCAGCTTGCCGGTCAGATCCTCGCGCAGGAACAGCCGCAGCTTGGGAAAGCGCTCCCGCAGCGCCGGCAGCGCTTTGGGCAGCAGGAAGGGCGCGACGGTGGGGATCACGCCCAGGCGAAAGCGCCCGCACAGGGGCTGACCGGCGCTGCGCGCCGCCTGGACGAGGTCCTCGGTGCGGGTAAGGATGTCCTCGGCCCGGCGGACCGCCTCCTCGCCCACCGCGGTCAGGATGACGCCAGATCGCGCGCGGTCCACGACCGCGGCGCCCAGATTGCGCTCCAGTTCCTGGATGCCGGCGGACAGGGTCGGTTGGGTCACGAACGCCGCCTCCGCCGCGCGGCTGAACGAGCCATGCGAAGCCAGAAGCTTCAGATACTGCAGCTGGCGAAGCGTCGGG
This sequence comes from uncultured Caulobacteraceae bacterium, assembly GCA_964247465.1. Lineage (GTDB taxonomy): Bacteria > Pseudomonadota > Alphaproteobacteria > Caulobacterales > Caulobacteraceae > CAHJWH01. Next base: position 12,224 of record CAXTUT010000040.1, read on the forward strand.
AGCATGCCGCAACCCTATAGCCCCCGCCTATGTGCGCCGCAAAAAACAATCAATTTGCTTGTTGGATTTCACCTTACCATATCGGGGTTCGATCCGGCGCTGCGCCGCAATATGATCAAAGGACCCGCCATGTTGACCGTCGGTCAAAAGCTGCCCCACTTCAAGGTCACCGGCGTGAAGCCCGGCTTCAACGCCCACGAGGAGCGTGGAAACTCCGCGTTCGAGAAGCTGACCCATGAGTCGTTCGAGGGCAAGTGGAAGGTGATCTTCTTCTATCCCAAGGATTTCACCTTCGTCTGCCCGACCGAGATCGCCGAGTTCGCCCGCCTTTCGCAGGAGTTCGAAGACCGCGACTGCGTGGTCATGGGCGGTTCGGTGGACAACGAGCACGTGAAGCTCGCCTGGCGCCGCAACCATCCCGACCTGGACAAGCTGCCCATGTGGTCCTTCGCCGATCCGTCGGGCAAGTTCGCCAGCAAGCTCGGCGTGCTCGACGAGGACGAGGGCGTGGCCTATCGGGCGACCTTCGTGGTCGATCCCGACAACACGATCCAGCACGTCTACGTCACCAACCTGAACGTGGGCCGCAACCCGTCCGACACGTTGCGCGTGCTCGATGCGCTCCAGACCGATGAGCTGTGCCCCTGCAATCGGCAGGTGGGTGGCGAGGTGTTGAAGGCGGCCTAAGCGTCCATCGGATCGCTATGGCCGGGAGGCTCGCCAGACGCGGGCCTCCCGGCCTATTTTGTATCGGCGTCATTGAAAGCCCTCCCATGTCCATCGACTCGCTGCGCAGCGCCCTGCCCGCCTACGCCAAGGACTTGAGCCTGAACCTCTCGTCGCTGATGAACGAGACGGGCTTGAGCGAGCAGCAGAAGTGGGGCGCGTTCATCGCCTGCGCCTACGCGGTGGGGACCGGCAAGGTGATCCGCGAACTGCAGGACGGCTGCCCCCTCTCGCCCGAAGTTCAGACCGCCGCAAAGGCCGCCGCTGCGATCATGGGCATGAACAACGTCTACTATCGCGCCATTCACCTGATGAAGAACCGCGAGTACGCCACCCTGCCGGCCAAGCTGCGCATGAACGTCATCGCCAATCCCGGCGTGCACAAGACCGACTTCGAACTCTGGTGCATGGCGGTGTCGGCGGTGAACGGGTGCGGGCTGTGCATGGACAGCCACGAGGACGAACTGCGCAAGCGCGGCGTGCCCAACACGCTGATCCAGGCGATGCTGCGGATCGCCGCGGTGGTCAACGCGGTCTCGCGCGCGATCGCCGCCGAAGAGGCCGCGCAGGCTGCTTGACTCCGGTCTCGCGCGCTCTGCGCGGCGGCTGATGGCGGCGCGACGCTTCGCCCCAAGATGGGCGCGGGACAAAGGCGCGGCGCCGCCTTAAAGCAGCGCTCGCCGCGCCACACCGGAGACTGCCTTGAGTCCGACCCCGCCCTCGCCGCGGCGCCGTCCCACCCGCTTGCC
>CAXTUT010000041.1:0-13626 GCA_964247465.1 uncultured Caulobacteraceae bacterium
GGCTGGCTCCACGACCCTGCCGGTGTACATCTACGGGATGCTGCGCCTGGGCGTGACGCCCGAGGCCAACGCGGCGGCGGCCATCCTGCTGCTGGTGTCGGTGGGAGCGATCACGCTGGCCATGGTCGCCGCCAAGGTGCGAGGTTCGCCCGCGTGACGCGCCGCTTGGACACCCTGAAGCGGTGGCTCGCGCTCCCACTCACGACCGCGATCATGCTGGCATGCGTCCAGCCGGCGTGGGCGGACGGCCGCCTCTACATCTTCACCTGGACGGACTACACCTCGCCCGAACTCATCGCCAAGTTCGAGCGCGAGACCGGCGTCAAGGTCAGCATCGACACCTATGATTCCAACGAGACCCTGCTCGCCAAGCTGAAGTCCGGCTCCACCGGCTACGACATCGTCGTCATCACCTCCGACTTCGTGCCGATCTTCATCAAGGAGGGGCTGATCCGCCCGATCGAGGCGTCGCGCCTGCCCGGCTTCGACAACGTGGAGGCGCGCTGGCGCGGCCCGGCCTGGGACCGTGACAACGCCTATACGGTGCCCTTCGGCTGGGGTGTCACCGGCTTCGCGGTCAACACCAAGCACGTCCAGGGACCGGTCGACTCGCTCAAGACCCTGTTCGCGCCGCCCCCGGAGGCCAAAGGCAAGGTCGGCATGTTCGGCGCCCCGACGGAAGTGATGTCGCTGGCCGAGGTCGAACTCGGCCTGCCGCCCTGCCAGACCGATGTCGCCGCCATGAAGACCGTCTACGGACTGCTGGCGGCGCAGGGGCCGAGCGTCAAGGTGTATAGCTCGGACGGCATCATCGAGCGGCTGTCCACCGAGGAGACCTGGATCCAGCAGGTGTGGAACGGCGACGCGGCGCGCGCCCGGCTCAACAACCCGGCCGTGCGTTACGTCTTCCCCAAGGAAGGCGCGGTCGCCTGGATGGACAACCTCGCGGTGCCCACCGACGCACGCGACCCGGACAACGCGAAGCTGTTCCTCGCCTTCATGCTGCGGCCGGAGAACAGCGCGCTCTCGTCGAACTTCACCTTCTACGCCAGCCCGATCAAGGGCGCCGCGCCCTTCCTCAGCCCGCAGCTGCGCGACGCGCCGGAACTCGCCGTGCCGCCCGACCTGAAGCTGACCTTCACCCCGACCTGCTCGGAGGCGGCGATCCGCTTGATCGACCGGGTGTGGACGAAGCTGCGCGGGTGAGGCAACGGCCTGCCCGCGTGGGTCTCGCCACACGGCTGCGCGCGTCCAACCCGATGCATCAGGCTTCTTTTCCGCCAAGCGACAGGCTAAGACGGGATCGCTGGCCGACACGGCGGCGGGCGGTTAGCTCAGTTGGTAGAGCATCTCGTTTACACCGAGAGGGTCGGCGGTTCGAGCCCGTCACCGCCCACCATGATCCCGGGTTTGCCGCGCCGCTCGCGACCCGGCCTGGGACGAGCCGGATGATGGCGTCGCGGCGCCCCGCTCTGCTCTTTCCGGGCGGTAGGGCCACATCACGCCTGGCCGCTGCCTTGTCGCCGCGTACGGACGATGGTAAGGTATAGCTACCGTAGACGTGCGCGCGGCTGCGACGAGAGGCGCCGGGCGCAGATCCTGACGCATGACGCATCCTGACGCAAGAATGTGGGTGGCGATGAAACTCTCACAGCCGTGCCGGCGCGGGGATCGGACGACGACCACACCCACCCCGGTCCGGTGGCACGCCGCCTATCCGGCCCGGGTCACGCGCTCACGCCGTGCCGCGCCCCACACCTCCCAGGCGGCGCCGGCGTTCAGGTCGTAGAGGCTCTGGTCGCGGCCAAGGCCCGGTACGGCGCCGACCACCTCACCGATCGGGCTGCGCCGCGACAGGTGGGCTGCGGCCGCCTGGGCGTTCAGCCCGGCGGCGGGGAGCAACGCTGCGCCCGCCGCCCTGGCTTGAGCGCGCGCCTGCAGGACCCTCGCTTCGGCCTGGGCGAGGTCGAGGTTCTGCGCCAGTGCGCGGCCGACCAGGGCCGACAATTCCGGATCGCCGAAGCCGGCCCACCCAGTCGCCGCGGGCGCCACGGAGGCTTGCAAGCCAGCGCTGCGGAAGGCGGCCGCCTGCGGCGGTGCGGGAGCCACATAGGCCGGACCGACCACGCATCCCGACAAGCCGAAACTTGCAGCAATGAAAAAGTGGCGAAGATGGACGTAAGACTTGTTCATGCTTTCGATGACATGCTAAAATCTTTAATCTTGTATTTCTTATTCCTTGTCAAGTTGAATGCGTTGTCGCACGGAATTCAAGGCTTCAGGTCCTGACTGATAATCATTCGAGACCTCTTGGTCTGTCCGGTCTTCTATGCGGTCTTGCATTTTGCGGCGGGGGATGCACTGGGCGGCAGGGTGATCCTCGCACGCTGCCTCCTCTGGTCGTCGTCACCACGATCGCGCCCGCCGAAGGCGCGAGCGCGAGTTTTACGGGGGTGGTGCGCGCGCGTGTCGAGAGCGACCTCGGCTTCCGCATCGCAGGCAAGATCGTCCAGCGCCTGGTAGATCCCGGTCAGGTGGTCCGGCGCGGTCAGCCGCTGATGCGGCTCGACCCCACCGACCTGGCGCTCGGCGCTTCAGCCCAGACTGCCGACGTGGCGTCGCTTCACGCCCGCGCCTCGGCGGCCGACGCCGACCTGCAACGGCTCGACGGCCTCGTCGCCGCCGGAGCCGTGTCCGCTCAGACCTACGACCAGGCCAAGGCGGCGGCACAAGGCGCACATGCCCAGCTCGCCGCGGCGCAGGCGCAATCCTCAATCGCGGCGAACGCGCTCGGTTACGCTCAACTGACCGCCGACTCCGATGGTGTGGTGGAAGAGGTGTCCGGCCAGCCCGGCGAAGCGGTCGCCGCAGGACAGGCGGTGGTCAAGCTGGCCCAGGCCGGCCCCCGCGAAGCCGAGGTGTCGCTGCCGGAGACGGTGCGGCCCGCCCTCGGCTCGCCGGCGTCAGCCAGCCTATACGGTGATGGCGGCCTTCGCGTCCCGGCGCACCTGCGACAACGTTCTCAGGCCGCCGATCCCGCCACACGCACGTTCGCCGCCCGCTACGTGCTTGAAGGCGCCGCCGCCGCCCCGCTCGGATCGACCGTCACGCTCACCCTTCCCGCAGGCTCGGGCGCAGGCGGTGTAAAGGCGCCGCTGGGAGCGATCTATGACGCCGGTACGGGTCCCGGCGTCTGGGTGCTCGACGGCGACTATGTGCGGTTCCGGCGCGTCCGCCTGCTCGCGCTTGGGGCGGAGGCGGCCACGCTCGACGGAGTGGAAGCCGGCAAGCGCATCGTGGCCCTGGGCGCGGATCGTTTGAGAGAGGGCGAGCGGGTCCGCGCAACGCCGCTATCCGGCTCGGACAGCGAGACGCCTTGAGCGGCTTCAACCTGTCGGCGTTCGCGGTCCGCGAGAAGGCGCTCACCCTCTTCCTGCTTATCGCCGTCGCTACGGCGGGCGTCTTCGCCTTCTTCCAGCTCGGACGGGCGGAGGATCCCGGCTTTACGGTCAAGGTGCTGACCGTGACCACGCTCTGGCCCGGCGCGACCGCCCAGGAGATGCAGCAGCTGGTGGCCGAACCGCTGGAGAAGCGGATGCAGGAGCTCGATTATTACGACTCCGTGGAGACCTTCACCCGTCCGGGCGCCGCCTACATGACCGTCAGCTTCAAGGACTCGGCCCCTGCGGGCTCGGTCCCGAGCCTGTTCTACCAGGCCCGCAAGAAGCTCACCGACGAGGCGGTCCGCCTGCCGCAGGGCGTCATCGGGCCCTTCGTCAACGACGAGTATTCCGATGTCGATTTCGCCCTCTACGCCTTGAAGGCCAAGGGGCTCGCCCCTCGCCTGTTGGCGCGGGAGGCCGAGGACCTGCGCGAGCGGCTGCTGCACGTGCCGGGTGTGCGCAAGGTCGACATCATCGGCGAGCAGGCCGAGCAGATCCTCGTTCGCTTCGACCCCGCGCGCCTGGCGACGCTCGGCGTGGGCGCACCGGTGCTGCTCGACGCGCTGCAGCGCCAAAACCTGGTCGCGCCTGCGGGCGCGCTGGAGACGCGCGGGCCGGAGATCTTCGTGCGCCTGGACCGCGGGTATGACGATGTGCAGGCGGTGCGCGACACGTCTTTGGCCGTAGGCGGCCGCACGCTGACGCTCGGCGACGTCGCCACCGTGGATCGGGGGTACCAGGATCCGCCAGACATGCTGGTGCGCAGCCAGGGCGAACCTGCCCTGGTGCTGGGTGTGGTGATGCAGGCGGGGTGGAACGGGGCGAAGCTCGGCTCTGCGCTGGACCGGGAGGCGCGCGCCATCGCCTCCACCCTGCCGCTCGGCGTCAGCTTCGACGAAATCCTCGACCAGGCCCGCAACATCCACGAGGCGGTAGGCGAGTTCACGCTGAAGTTCTTCGTGGCGCTCGCGGTGGTGATGGTCGTGAGCCTGGTGGCGCTGGGCTTTCGGGCGGGTCTGGTGGTGGCCGCGGCCGTGCCCCTGACCTTGGCCACGGTGTTCGTGATCATGCTGGTGACCGGCCGCGTGTTCGACCGCATCACGCTCGGCGCCCTGATCCTCAGCCTCGGCCTGCTGGTGGACGACGCCATCATTGCCATCGAGATGATGGTGGTGAAGATGCATGAGGGGCTGGAGCGCGAGGCGGCCGCCGCCTTCGCCTGGACGGTGACCGCCGCGCCCATGCTGGCGGGGACGCTGGTGACGATCATCGGCCTGATGCCGATCGGGTTCGCCCGGTCGGCCGCGGGAGAGTACGCGGGCAACATCTTCTGGATGGTCGCCTTCGCGCTCTTGGCCTCATGGGTCGTGGCCGTGGTGTTCACGCCGCACCTCGGCGTCATGATGCTGCCCGCGATCAAGCCGGTCGCCGGAGACCGTCAAGCCCTCTACGCCACGCCGAGCTACCAGCGCCTTCGGCGCCTGGTGACCTGGTGCATCGATCGCAGGAGGCTCGTAGCGTTCGCCGTCGCCGGGCTGCTCGGACTGGCCCTGCTGGCGATGTCTGGAGTGCAGAAGCAGTTCTTCCCGATCTCCGACCGGCCCGAGCTGATCGTGGAAGTATATGAACCGCACGGAACCGGCATAGGGGCGACCAGCCGCACCGTCGCCAAGGTCGAGAAGTGGCTGCAGCGCAGGCCCGAGGCGCAGCGGGTCACCAGCTACGTCGGCCAGGGCGCGCCCCGGTTCTTCCTCTCGCTCGACCCGGAACTGCCGGATCCCGCCTTCGCCAAGCTGATCGTCCTGACGCCGAGCGTCGCCGCCCGCGATCGTCTGAGGCGGGATCTTCGGAGCGCCATAGCTTCGGGCCTTGGCCCCGAAGCGCGTCTTCGCGTGACCCAACTCCTGTTCGGGCCGCCCGTGCCCTATCCGGTGGCTTTCCGGGTCATGGGCCCAGACCTCGGCGAACTGCGCACCCTGGCAGGTCGCGTGCGCGACGTAATGGCTGGCGATGCGGCCATGCGCGACGTCAACCTGGATTGGGGCGAGCGCTCGCCCTCGTTGCGGATCGTCCTGGACCAGGCGCGCCTGTGCCTGCTCGGGCTGACGCCCAAGGACGCCGCCGACCAGCTGCAGTTCCTGCTCTCCGGCGCGCCCATCACCCAGGTGCGCGAGGACATCCGCACGGTGGAGGTCGTGGCCCGAGCCCTCGACCCACGGCGTCTCGACCCCTCACGGTTGGCCGACCTCACGCTCAGCAACCGCGAAGGCCGGACGATCCCAGTAAGCCAGGTCGGACGTTTGGAGGTGGTCGAGGAGGACCCGATCCTGAAGCGCCGCGATCGGGAGCCCGTCATCACGGTGCGCGGCGATATCGGCGACGCGCTGCAGCCGCCCGACGTGACCCGCGCCCTGCTGGCCAAGCTCAAGCCGATCCTCACCGCCCTGCCCGACGGCTACCACATCGAGACCGGCGGGTCGGTTGAGGAGGCCGACAAGGCCGACGCCGCCCTGGTCAAGGTGCTGCCCATGACGCTGCTCTTGATGCTGGCGACGATCATGGTCCAGGTGCGCAGTTTCCGCGGCTTGGCCATGGTGCTGCTGACCGCGCCGCTGGGGCTGATCGGCGCCGCGCCGACGCTTCTGCTGTTCGGCCAGCCGTTCGGCTTCATCGCCATACTGGGCCTGATCGGGCTGGCGGGCATCCTGATGCGCAACACCTTGATCCTGCTCGGCCAGATCGAAGCCGATCGCGCCGGGGGCATGAACCCGCGCCAGGCGGTGGTCGAGGCGACCGTACGCCGCTCGCGCCCCGTGGTGCTGACCGCAGCGGCCGCCGTCCTGGCGTTCATCCCCCTGGCGTTCTCAAGCTTCTGGGCGCCGCTGGCTTTCACCCTGATCGGTGGGGTGGCCGTGGGCACGGTGCTGACCCTTTTCTTCCTACCGACACTGTACGCCCTCTTCTTCGCCATCCCAGTAGCCGAGGCCCCGATCGCTTCATCATTACGCTTGGAAGGGGCGGGGTGCGCCTCGACGACTTAGTACACTAAGAACAGACAGCTTCGTGGAGGAGCTGCAGGCCGCTTTATCTCATCGGAAGGCCGGCTAACACGGCCGAATACCTAGCTTGTGCGCGAGCTATAGGCTAAGCGACGCCTATTAAAGGCTTGCAGCGAGCACCAAACGTCAGCGGAGCCGTTGGCTGGATCGTATTCGAGAGCACTTCGGTGCGTTGAGCGTACGACAATTTGGTAGGCCTCAGATCAAGCCTGACATCTGTCGCTGGCATAACAATTTTAAAGCGACGCGCACGGCGGACTATGCACTGCGACGGATCGATGAGGCCATAGGGAACTATCCGGTTGACGTACCACACCCTAGGTGTAGAGTGGCCTCACTGAAAGGCCTCTCCGATGTCCGCTCGCAAAACCAACCTCGCCGATCCCATCTACCACAATGATGACGCCGCCCGTGCGCACCTCGAAGCGCTTCTTTGGCCGCAAGGCGCTGTGTGCCCGCGCTGTGGCGTCATGGGCGACCGGATCACGAAGCTGCAAGGCGCGAGCACCCGTCCCGGCGTCTACAAGTGCAAAGACTGCCGCAAGCCGTTCAGCGTCACCGTTGGAACGGTCATGGAGCGCTCGCACCTGCCCCTGCACAAGTGGGTTCTGGCCGCTCACTTCATGTCGGCTAGCAAGAAGGGAATGAGCGCCCTTCAACTGCAAAGGATGCTGGGCACGAATTATGAGACGGCCTGGTTCCTATTCCACCGTCTACGCGAGTGCCCCAAGGGCGAGCGCGGCCCGATGGGCGGCGAGGGCAAGGTCGTGGAAGCCGATGAGACCTACGTAGGCGGCAAGGAAAAGAACAAGCACTCCAACAAGCGCCTGCCCCGTCACCTGTCTGCCGACGCCAAGCAACCCGTCATGGTGCTGGTGGATCGCGACGGCGAGGCCCGCTCCTTCCACGTCGCCAATGTGACCGCCAAAACGGTGCGCGACGTGCTGGTGACGAACGCCAGCCGCAAGTCGCACCTCATGACGGACGGCGCGACCGTGTATCTCGGCGTCGGCGGCGAGTACGCCGACCACGGCAGCACAGACCACGCTAAGGGCGAGTACGTCCGGGGCGACGGCTTCATTCATTCCAACTCGGCAGAAAGCTACTTCGCCATACTGAAGCGCGGTGTGTACGGCTCCTTCCACTCAATCAGCGAGGCGCACCTGCACCGCTATCTGGTGGAGTTCGACTTCCGCTGGAGCACCCGCAAGCTGGCCGACGTGGAACGCGCCGAGCTGCTGCTAGCTGGCGCGAAGGGCAAGCGGCTTACCTACCGACAGCCTGAGGGAGCCGCGCACGCTTAAGCAGAAAGCGCGGAAGCTCCGCGCTATCCGCAAGCGAGCGAAGGTGCTGGACTCTACTTAGGCGAATCGCTGATCCTGATAAGTAGCCCTGGAGTGACGCCAAATCACTCCAGGGCCTAACCGCCGTGTGGGGCGGGTCGTGATCACGCAATCCCGTTTCTAATGAATCGGGGGTCTCGGTCAACCTCACTCGGCATCATTTGCCGGAGTAAGACCATGACCAACATTCCCATAGGCACCGCCAAAGTCACCTTTCAATGCCAAATGTGCGGGCCGACCAAGCTCGTCGTGCCCGATGGCCACACCAATGACTCGGTCTGCACTTGCAAGACGTGCGGCCGAGAGCTGGGGACATTTGGCGCGATCCGTGAACAGGCAAAGGCCAAGGTCGCTGATCAAGCCATCCCGGCCATAAGGGACGCGGTTCGACGCGCTTTGAAGGGCCTCTAGGTCAAATACGAAGTGCTCAACGATCATCGGGTGCGGCGGGCAGTGCTTTAGGGTCCACCTGACCGCGCACCCTCTTGGGTCGTTTCTTCGGTGGCGTGGTCAGCGCCTTTAGAAGCATGGCGTCTCGGCGCTGATCGGAGGATTTGTCGTCCATGGAAACTCTCTCACCGTCATCGGAAGAGCTGCTAGCTGAGCACCTGCGGTTAGTCGGCACAATCACCGCCTTGTGGGCGCAATTAGAGGCCTTCGTCGATTACGTCATATGGGAGATTGTAGACGCTCCACACGGCTTAATCGCGGCCGTAACCTCCCAGGTGGGTAGCACTCGTGCAAAGTTTAGGGTTTTGTTGTCTCTATTGGACACCATGGAAGCTAGTGAAGCCTTGAAGAAGAAAGTTCGCGTGTTTGATTCGGAGATGAACCCTCTACTTGAGAAACGAAATCGAGCCGTTCATGACGACTGGGTGGTAAACGTTAGAGATAGCGCCGTGTCTCAGGATCGCGCAGCGATAATTAAGAATAAAGTCGAGTTCAATCGAAAGCAAATCGCACTATCTGATTTGGAGGATACAAAGAAGCGTATTTTAGAAAACAACGTCAAGTTCTATGACATAGCCGATGATATATTCAACGAGTTGCGCGCATTGCCAAATAGATGGCGCGAACGGTTTCCTCGAAAACGCTATACGCGTCGGCGTGACGACAGTCAGGAAGCGCCGCCAGAAGTTCACGACACCCCGACTCCACCATTTCCGACGTAACCACGACCGAAGACGGCGCGCCTTCCGACGCACCGCCCGTCGCCGGCCTGTCACCGTGCGAATCTACCATATCTGGTGTGTGGTACGTCAACCGGATAGTTCCCAGGCCATAGCGAGAACGAAACTGGAACCCGTGGAAAAACTCGGGTCGCAGGCGCGCCTCAGTCGTGGAGCGGGCAGTGGGAATCGAACCCACACGAGCAGCTTGGGAAGCTGCCAGGCTACCACTACATCATGCCCGCGGCCTGAGCGTCTGCATAGCCCGGCGAGGCCCCGCCTGTCACCCCACCTCGGGTCTTGCTAAGCTCAGGGCTCGCAGCCGGAGAGGTCCATGGTCGAACCCGAGCGCCGAAACGAGCTTGGCCCGCAGGGCGTCCCGGCGCCGAGCGGACGGGCAGGCGCCCACGGCGAGCCTGGCTCCAGGCCGGGCGGCAACGGCCACAGCCATCACGACGGCGACCCCGGTCACGATCATCATGGCGCCCACGGCCACGGCCTTCTCTCCGGCCCTGGTCACCACCACCACCACCATGCCGCCCCGGCGCGGTTCGGGGCGGCGTTCGCTCTTGGCGCGCTGCTGAATGCGGGCTTCGTGGCGGCGGAGGCGGCCTACGGAGCGCTCGGCCATTCCATGGCGCTGCTGGCCGATGCGGGCCACAACCTCGGCGACGTGCTCGGGCTTCTGGCGGCGTGGCTGGCGGCGGTGCTGTCGCGGCGCAAGCCCAGCGTCCGCTTCTCCTACGGGCTGGGCTCCACCTCGGTGCTGGCGGCGCTGTTCAACGCGGTGGTCCTGCTCGTGGTCACCGGCGCGGTGGCGGCGGAGGCGGTCCGCCGCATCTTCGAGCCCCAGCGCCCGGCGGCCCTGCTGGTCATGGAGGTGGCGGCGGCCGGGATCGCGGTGAACGGGCTGACCGCGGGGCTGTTCGCCTCCGGGCGCAAGGGCGATCTGAACGTGCGCAGCGCCTTCAACCACATGCTGTCGGACGCGCTGGTGGCCGCGGGCGTCGTGGTGGCGGGGGGCGCGATCCTTGTCACAGGCTGGACCTGGCTCGATCCGGTGGTGAGCCTGTCCATCTCCGCCCTGATCGTGTGGGGCACCTGGAGCCTGCTGCGCGAGTCGCTGAGCATGGCGCTGGACGCGGTCCCCGCCTGGATCGAGCCCGCCGAGGTGCGCGCCCACCTGCTGGGACAGGACGGCGTGTCGGAGATCCATGACCTGCACATCTGGGCCATGTCGACGACGCAGACGGCGCTGACCTGCCACCTGCTGATGCCGCGGGGCCACCCCGGCGACGCCGCGTTGAACGCCATCTGCGACGGGCTGCAGCACCGGTTCCGCATCGACCACGCGACCCTGCAGGTGGAGATCGACGTCGAAACCGCCTGCCGCCTGGAACCGGCGCATCACGTCTAGCGTAGGCCCGGATCAAGTTGATCCCGGCCTTCTCCTCATCCGGGCGAAGGCCGGGACCCAGATCATGAGGCGCTGCGGCTTGGAGGTTTGCGATGCTCGCTGTCCCGCCCGCGAGCTACACGATCTGGGTCCGGTCTTGCTCTAGGGCGCCGGGCCGCTCAGTTCACCGTGCGCGCGGTCCCGGGCAGATCCAGCGAGAAGGCCGGGATCTCGGCGTCGAACTGGCCGTCCTCGTTGGCGACCATGCGATAGCTGCCGACCATCACGCCCGACGGCGTCGGCAGGGGACAGCCGCTGGTGTAGCGGAACACCTCGCCGGGGTTCAGCACCGGCTGCTCGCCGACCACGCCCAGGCCCTTCACCTCCTCGGTGCGTCCCGTGGCGTCGGTGATCAGCCAGCGCCGGGCGAGCAGCTGGACGGTCGCGGCGCTGCGGTTCTCGACCTCGATGTGATAGGCCCACACCCAGCGGCGTTCGTCCGGTTCGGACTGGTCGGGCAGATACTCCGGGCGCACGCGCACCAGCACGCCGCGCGTCTGGGCCTCGTAGCCGCCCTTCATGCGGCGACCCTGGCCGCGTCGAGCGCCCGCATCACGTCGCGACTGAGGTCGACGGGGTCCTCCAGCCCGACCGACAGGCGCACGTAGCCCTCGGTCAGTCCGATCGCGAGGCGGTCGGCCTCGGGCGTGGAGCGGTGGGTGGTGGTGGAGGGATGCACCGCCAGCGACTTGGCGTCCGCCAGGTTGTTGGAGATGTCCACGATGCGCAGCGCGTTCAGGAAGGCGAAGGCCGCCGCGCGCGATCCGAGATCGAAGGCCAAGATGGTGCCGCCGGCCTTCATCTGGCGGCGCGCGATCTCGGCCTGGGGATGGTCGGCGCGGCCGGGGTAGAGCGCCCGCCTTACGGCCGCGTGCTCCGCGATCTCGTCGGCGAGGGCGGCGGCGGTGGCGCTCTGGCGCATGACGCGCAGCTCCAGCGTCTCCATGCCCTTCAGCAGCACCCAGGCGCTGAAGGGCGAGAGCGCCGGGCCGGTGTGGCGGATCAGGTCCTTGTAAGCCTCGTCCAGCATGGCGTTCTCGCCCAGGATCGCGCCGCCGAGCACCCGGCCCTGCCCGTCGATGTGCTTGGTGGCGGAGTAGATGACGATGTCGGCGCCCAGCGTCAGCGGCGCCTGCAGGATGGGGCTGGCGAAGGCGTTGTCGACCACCAGCTTCGCACCGCCGGCGTGGGCGATCTTCGCCACCGCGGAGATGTCGATGATCTCCAGCAGCGGATTGGCGGGACTTTCCAGGAACACCGCGCGCGTGTTCGGCCGCATCGCCGCGCCCCAGGCCTCCAGGTCGGTCCCGTCGACGACGGTGGTCTCCACGCCGAAGCGGGGCAGCATCTGGGTGACGATCCAGCGGCAGGAGCCGAACAGCGCCCGGCTGGCCACCAGGTGGTCGCCTGCGCGCAACAGGCCCGTGAGCGCGGTGGTGACCGCCGCCATGCCCGACGCCGTGGCCCGGCACCCCGTCGTCCCTTCCAAGAGGGCCAGGCGGTCCTCGAACATCTTGACCGTCGGGTTGCCGTAGCGGGCGTAGATGAAGCCGGGATCCTCGCCGGAGAAGCGGCGGTCGGCGGCCTCGGCGCTGTCGTAGGCGAAGCTCTGGGTCAGATAGATCGGCTCGGCGATCTCGCCGTACGGGCTGCGCGCCATGCCGCCACGCACCAGCCGGGTGGCCGGCGCCCAGTCGGCGGGGTCTTCGCTGTCGCTCGTCTCGGCCATGCGTCCTCTCAACCTGCGCGCATGGAGCGGAACGGCGGAGCGCGTCAAGGGGCTGCGCTGAAAACGCCGGTCGTCCGGGCGCAGCCTGCCCTGCGCACGCTTGCCAAGGCGGGCGGCGTTGGCGAGTGTCACGCCCCTTTCGCCCGGAAGCCGCTCCGCCGTGACCGATCCCGCCGGTATCTTGCCCTACCAGTCCATCGAGGCGCTGATGCACGCCGGCGGCGTTGGCGCTGCGGCGCCCTACGCGGCGGACCAGCTTCAGCCGGCGAGCCTGGACCTGCGGCTGGGCGGGGCGGCGTGGCGAGTGCGCGCGTCCTTCCTGCCCGGGCGCGGGCGCACCGTGGCCGAACGGATGGGCGACGTCGCCATGCACCGGCTGGACCTGACTGGAGGCGCGGTGCTGGAGCGCGGCTGCGTCTACATCGCCGAGCTGCAGGAGCGGCTGGCGCTGCCGCCCCAGGTGTCCGCGCGCGCCAACCCGAAGAGCTCCACCGGACGGGTGGACGTCTTCGTGCGCCTGCTGACCGACGGGGGCGAGGCGTTCGACGACGTGGCCGCCGGCTACGACGGGCCGCTGTATCTGGAGATCGCGCCGCAGACCTTCTCGGTGCTGGTGCGCACGTCCACGCGGCTGAACCAGTTGCGGCTGAAGCGCGGCGCGCCGGGCGTGCTGGGGGTACGCAGCGTGAGCGTGGACCTGACCACGGGGCTTGCGGGCTTCCGCGCGCGCCGCCACGCCGGCGTGGTGGACCTCGACCGCGAGGACGGCCACTTTCCGCGCGACTTCTGGGAGCCGCTGGAGGCGCGGCCGAACCGCCACGGCGTGGGCGAACTGCTGCTTGACCCCGGCGAGTTCTACATCCTGGCCTCCAAGGAGGCGGTGGAGATCCCCGCCGACCAGGCCGCCGAGATGACGCCCATCGACCCGTCGGTCGGGGAGTTCCGCGTCCACTACGCCGGCTTCTTCGACCCGGGCTTCGGCACCGAGGAGGCGCTGGGGTCAGGTTCGCGGGCCGTGCTGGAGGTGCGCAGCCACGAGACGCCCTTCCTGCTGGAGGACGGCCAGACGGTGGCGCGGCTGGTCTACGAACCGCTGACCGAGCGGCCGTCGCGCCTCTACGGCTTCCACGGCTCCCACTACCAGCGCCAGGGCCTGAAGCTCTCCAAACACTTCAAGGCTTGGAGTTGAGGGTGCGTGAAAGCAGTAGCGGCCATTTCCGCTCGGCCTCGTCCTTCGACGCGCTCAGGAAGAGGTGCTTGCAGGCGCCCCACTCGACGTCTCAGGAGAAGTCGATGGCCATGCCCTTGTGCTCCCAGTCGCCATAGCGCGTCGGCTCCAGGCCGGTGGGGCCGCCCTGCTCGGGCGCACCGCCGGAGGCGAGCGCCGCCGCGTCGATGGCGGCGCGCCGCTCGGTCGCTTCCTGCAG
>CAXTUT010000042.1:0-13590 GCA_964247465.1 uncultured Caulobacteraceae bacterium
TGCTGCAGGGCCGGCTGATGAGCTACCTCGACACCCAGCTCCGCCGGGTGGGCCCCAATTTCGCCGAGCTGCCGATCAACCGGCCTATTAACGGCGTCAGCAACAACCAGCGCGACGCCTTCGGTCGCCACACGATCAACCGCGGCAAGGCCAACTACTTCCCAAACAGCCTGCCCGGTCCTGACGGGGCGCGGGGTTGCCCGATGCAGCAGCCGGGCGCCGCGGTCGCCTTCCGCAGCGTTGCGGAGAAGGTCGAGGGCTATAAGATCCGCGCCCGCAGCACGAGCTTCAGCGACCACTTTTCCCAGGCGACGCTGTTCTGGAACAGCATGGCGAGTTGGGAGAAGGACCACATCGTGGAAGCCTTCGCCTTCGAGCTGAACCAGTGCGAGACCCTGTCGATCCGGGTCGCCGCGCTTGGTAACCTGCTCGCGCCGATCGCCGACGAACTCGCCGGGCGGGTGGCGGAGAAGCTCGGCCTGGACGTCGCCGAGGCCAGGGCGGGCGCGCCCGAGCCGGCCTATATCGAGCGGGCCGACCCGCTGGCCGCGCCGCAGGGCGGGCATGGCGCGCAATCCTCGCCGGCGCTCAGCATGGACAAGCCGGCCGACAGCATCAAAGGTCGCAAGATCGCGGTGCTCGCCGGCCCGGGCGTTGATGCCGAGAAGATGCTCTCTCTGAAGGCGGCGCTAAACGCCGGGGGCGCGGTGGTGCACCTGATCGCCGAGCACGGCGGGATGCTGGCGCTGTCCGACGGATCCACGGCCATGGTCGACAAGCCGACCCGCAACGCCGCCTCGGTGTTCTACGACGGGGTGTTCGTCGCAGGCGGCGCTGATCCAGCCAGAATGGCGGGAATGGGCTTGGTCAAAGCGTTTTTGGCCGAGGCGTTCAAGCACGGCAAGGCGATCGGGGCGGTGGCGGCGGCCGGTGATGTGGTCAAGGCGGCGCACCTGCCGCACGTGCCCCCAGCCGGCGCGCCCAAGCTCGGCGTCTTCATCGGCGATGACGTCGCTGCCGCCTTCACCAAGGCGCTGATGACGCCACGTTTCCACAACCGTGACATCGAGGCGGTCGCAGCCTGATAAGCCGCCATCAGGGTTCAAAAAGCTGACGGCGGCTCGTCCGCGGCGATGGCGCCGTCAGCTTTCTACCAAATAGGAACGACAACGTGGGGAGCGGCGTCTCCGCGCCATCCAAGTTCCCTATGACTTTGACCCATTTAGCGGCCGTCGGGTGTCACGGGATGGCGCGTCACCGGCCGGCCCTCCGCGACGCGCGCCTCGGCCCCACCCGCTCCGCACGACGGCGAACCGGCTCCAGCGGTTTGCGCGAGTCCTGAAGCTCGATCCAGACTGGGGCGTGGTCGCTCGCCCCCTCCACCCCTCTCGCGGTCCGACGGACGCCGGCGTCGACTAGGCGCGGCGCCAGCTCCGGGCTCAAGAGCAGGTGGTCGAGCCGCATGCCCTTGTCGTTCGGCCAGCGCTGGCGAAGGTAGCCCCAGAAGGTCCAGAGCGGCCCGTCAGGCTGCAGCGTGCGAAGGGCGTCTGTCCAACCCTGGTCCAGCAGGCGCTGATACGCGGCGCGGCTCTGCGGCTGCAGGAGCGCATTGGCCTGTTCGTGGTGACCCGGCCAGATGTCGGCCTCGGTCGGCACGACGTTGTAGTCGCCAGCCAGCACGGCGGGCACGCCGGCCGACATCAGCTCGCTAGCGTGGGCGATCAGCCGCTCGAACCAAGCCAGCTTGTAGGCGAACTTCGGTCCGGGCTGGGGATTGCCGTTCGGCAGATAGATCGACGCGACCAGGACGCCGTTCACGGCCGCCTCGATGTAGCGGGCCTGGGCATCGTCCGGATCGCCGGGCAGCGAACGCCGGGTGAGCACGGGCTCGGCCCCCCGCGCCAGGATCGCCACCCCGTTCCACGACCGCTCTCCCCGCCAGACGGCGCCGTAGCCCGCCGCCTCGATCGCCGCGAGGGGGAACGCCCCCTCCTCCGCCTTCAGCTCCTGCAGGCAGACCACGTCCGGGCGCGCCGCCTCCATCCAGTCGAGGAGGTTGGCCAGCCGCTTGTTGACGTTGTTGATGTTGAAGGTCGCGATCCGCACGTGGGGCGTCGGACCTAGACCTTGCCGAGACGCTTGATCGCGGTCGCCAACGGCCGCTCGCCGTCGCAGTAATCCGCCCAGGCGCTCAGCGTCTTCACGAGCGCGGGGACGGTGCGCAGCGTGTACTTGGCGGGATCCAAGCCCTTCTTCACCTGGCTCCAGGTGATCGGCATCGACACGGGGGCGCCGGGCCGTCCGCGCGGTGAGAGCGGGGCGACGGCGGTCGCCATACGATCGTTGCGGAGATAGTCCAGGAAGATGCGGCCGCCGCGCTCCTTCTTGGCCATATTGATGAGGTAACGATCCGGCGCTTCGGCGGCCATGACCTTGCAGACGTCGCGAGCAAAGGCCTTGGCGATGTCCCAGGAGATGCCCTTGGCTTCAAGCGGCGTCACCACGTGCAGGCCCTTGCCGCCCGTGGTCTTGCAGAAGCTGACCAGGCCAAGCTCGTCCAGCCGGTCGCGGACCTCGCGCGCGGACTCGATGACCCGCTCGAACGGGACGTCGGGCGCAGGATCGAGGTCGAACACCAGCCGGCCGGGCTGTTCAGGCGAGAAGGGTTCGCAGTTCCAGGGGTGCAGCTCCAAGGCCCCGGTCTGGGCCGCCGCCACCAGGGCCTCCACCCGGTCGAACTGGATGTAAGGCTTGCGGTCGCCCCAAACCTCCACCTCGGTGATAAGGGCGGACTGGCCCTTGGCCACGTGACGCTGGAAGAAATTCTGTGCGCCGTTGATCCCATCCGGCATGCGGATCATCGAGCAGGGGCGGCCCTTAACATGGGACAGCATCCAGTCGCCCACCGCCTCGTAGTACCGGGCCAGCTCCAGCTTGGTGACAGGCTTCCCGTCGCCCGCATCGGGCCAGAGCGGCTTGTCAGCATGCGAGATGGTGACGCCTATCACAGGGACCGAGCCGCGAGGAGTGACGATCTTGGTCCGCACGGTCGACGGGACCGGCTCGGCGAGCTCCGTCGTGTCGGCGGGCGCCGGCGTCTCGGCCTCAACCTCGCGGGCGGCCTTATCCTCCCGCAGCCCCTTGAACGAGGCCTGGCGCAGCGTGCCATCACCGGTGAAGCCGGCATACTGGATCTCGGCCACCAGCTCGGGTCGCACCCAGTGGACGCCGGCCGCCTTCTTCGGCGCGGTCTTGCCCTGGAACGGGCTGGCCTCGGTCTCAAGCGGCTTCAGGCGGGGCATGATCCGGGCGACCACGTCGCGTCCGAACCCCGTGCCGATCCGCCCGACGTGGACCAGCTCACCGTCGCGGTAGAGGCCGGCGATCAGCGAGCGAAAGGCCTCGCCCGTCGTCGTCCAGCCGCCAACGACCACCTCGTGACCCTGCCGGCATTTGGACTTCCCCCAGCTCTCGCTACGCCCTGACTGGTAAGGCGCATCGAGCCGCTTGGAGACGATGCCTTCCAGGTCCATGCGGCAGGCGGACAGCAGGACCGCGTCGCCCGAGGTGATGAAGTGATCGACGTAGCGGATGTTCGCCGGCGCTGACGCGAGGTTCGCCTCAAGCCGCGCTTTGCGGTCCGCGAGCGGCAGGAGCCGCAGGTCCTCTCTTGCCTCGAACAGCTGGTCGAAGACGAAGAAGACCAGATCGCCGGTCTTGGCCTCGGAGATGGCGGCCTGCAGGGCGGCGAAGTTCGGCGCGCCCGTATGATCGAGCGCCACCACCTCGCCGTCGACGATCCCGTCGGCGAGACTGGCGCCGCTCCGCACGATCTCCGGGAACTTGGAGGACCAATCGAGCCCGCTTCGGCTGAGAAGCGTCGCCTTCCCTCCCAGGGTGCGAAGCTGCATGCGATAGCCGTCGAACTTGATCTCATGCGCCCAGCCGGATCCCGCGGGCGGCTTCTCCAGGGTCTTCGCGAGCTGCGGCAGGACGAAGTCCGGCAGCGCCGTCACCGCCTTCGCCTTTGCACTCGCCGAGGGCTTGGTCTTGGTCGGCGCGATCAGCCCTGCGGGCGCGCTGTCGTCCCGGTTGCTCCGCCAGACCGAGCCGGCGGCCGCGCCCTTGACGGTCATGAAGGGGCTGGCCGCCCTCCCCTCGCCGTTCGCGATCTCCGTCATGGTACGTCCGGAGGCGACGGATCGGTCGTCATCGCCGGGCCCAGTGACGTTCCCGTCCACCGCGGCCTCGTCGCGGTGCTTGATCAGGAGCCAGCTCGCCTTGCCGCGGCTGTCGCGCCTGGTGCGCACCAGCACGAACGAGCCGTGCATCCGCTCCCCCTCCATGACGAACTTCAGCTCGCCCTTGGCCAGCACGGCCGCGATCTTCTCGAAGCCTTTCTCCGGCGCCCAGTAGCCGCGGTCCCACAGCATCACCACACCCCCGCCGTACTGGCCCTTGGGAATCGTGCCTTCGAAGTCGCCGTAGTCGAGCGGGTGGTCCTCCACCTCCATGGCCATCCGCCGGTCCTTGGGATCGAGCGACGGGCCCTTGGGGACGGCCCAGGAAAGGAAGGTCCCTTCCAACTCAAGCCTGAGGTCGAAATGGAGGTGGCTTGCCGCGTGCTTCTGGATGACGAAGCGCAACGCCTCGGACGCAACGACCTTGGCGGCATCTCCAGACGGCTCGGCCGTCTGCGAGAAGTCCCGCATCTGCTGGTACTTGGCGAGCTTGGTTGCGGCCACGGCGCTGTTCTCTGGTTCCGGAATAAACGAACCGCCAAGCTGGACGATCCAGGCGACTCAGCGAATCCATTTGCATCGCCGGGCGTTTGTTCGGCGGAGACCGATCATGCCCTTCGACGCCCGCCCTCTGACCGAGACCCGCAGCTTCAGCGTTCGAGCCCGCCACGTCGACGCCCACCATGCCCGGACCCTGGAAGAGCCCTCCTTCGAGGCCGCCGCCGTCGCCTACGTGGAGGACCTGCACGACTACCAGGGCGACGCAGACGCGGTCAGCGTCATCGTCCGCGATCTCGACACCGGTCACGAGCACTGCTTCAGGATCGACTTGGAAAGCGGCGAAACCTCGCCCTGTGGGTAAGGCACGAACCTATCATCTTCGGGGCCGTTGACTCCGGCTGCGGCTAGAATTGGCCGCCCGGAGATCCCCGATGGCTTACCGCCCGACGTGGCAAGGACACCTGAGGCTCTCGCTCGTCACGTGCCCGGTGGCGCTCTACACCGCCACCAACTCGGCTGGCGACATCCACTTTAACCTAATCAACCCCAAGACCAACAACCGTATCAAGATGATCACGACGGACCCGGACACCGGGCCGATCGATCGGTCCGAGCTGGTCAAGGGCTACGAGGTCTCCAAGGGCGAGTACATCCTGATGACCCAGGAAGAGATTAACTCCGTCAAGCTGGAGAGCACCAAGACCATAGACATCGAGCGGTTCGTCGCCGGGGACGACATAGACCGGCTGTATTGGGACAATCCGTACTTCCTCGCGCCGGACGGCAAGCTGGCCCAGGAGGCCTTCGGTGTGATCCGCACGGCCATGGAGAAGTCCGGCCAGATCGCCCTGGCTCGGGTGGTGATCGGCACCCGCGAGCGTATCCTGGCGCTGGAGCCCCGGGGCCTGGGCATCCTCGCCTACACCCTCCGCACGGACGCGGAAGTGCGCAAGCCCGACGAGATCTTCGCCGGGATCAGCGACAAGGCGGCCGACCCGAACATGATCGCCATCGCCGAGAAAATCATAGAGCAGCAGGAAGGGCCCTTCGACCCGGGCCAGTTCGTCGACCGCTACGAGGAGGCGTTGAAGGCCCTGATTGAGGACAAGAAGAAGGGCCACGCGCCCGCCAAGGTCGCCGAGCCGGAAGACACCAACGTGGTGGACCTGATGGCGGCGCTCCGCGCCAGCCTCAGCGCCAAAGGCGCCGCCCCAGCAAAGGCTGAAACAAAGACCAAGGCGAAAGCCGAAGCGAAGGCTGACAAGCCGGCGACCGCCAAGCCGCGGGCGCGCAAGGCCAGCTGAGCCTCAGCCCTCGCCACCGGCGCTGCGATACGCCTTGCGGGCTTCGACCACGGCCGCCGTCGCGGCCTTGCGCCGCTCGACATAGACGCTCTGAGCTCTCGCCCTCTGTGTGTCCAGCTCGTCCTGCCGTCGACGCAGAGCCGCCTCTTCGCCTTTTCGGGCGTCGTCGAGCCGGCGGAGCGCCGCTTCGGCCGCATCAAGCCCGCTACGGTCGGCAGGCGGCTTTGGTGGCGGCGCGGGCTTGGCCTTGGCCGAAGGTTTCAGCGTAGCTCGCTTCGGCGCGTCCGGAAATGTCGGTAGGTTGGCCGGCTCGAGCTGGAACGGGTCGCTGGAGCCGACGGCGCGGCGGAGCGGGGTGTCGGGATGCGCGAGCGCGGCGGCCACGGCCGCCTCGTCGGTCGCCACCGTCGCTTCGCCGCTGGCGAAGAGGTTCTGGTGGATGCCCCAGGCGCGCAACGCCGCGGCTTGGCTCGAGGCGGCCACGACCGTGTCGTAGAAGCCGAACTGCGCCTGGAACACCTTGAGCTTGGTCGGGCGTGACTTGGCCATGACGGTGCTCCGGAGGCCTGCGCAGGCGTAAGCAGCCGCTGTGATGTCGCCCGGCCTACGACCTCGCGAAAGCCAGCACGTCGGCGGTTCTGGTGGCCTCGTCCAGAAGCTCGAAGCCATTGGCGCGCAGCCCGTCGAGAAAAAGGCGGCGAGCAAGCTCGCCAGGCGTCATGTGCGCCCGGATCGCTGCGCGTTTGATCGCGAGATTAGCTCCGCGAGGCGCCCGGAAGGACATTCGCTCGCCAGCGCCTGCGTGGTTCATCTGCTCATGTCCAGCTGTGATCTGAGCGAGAGCCTAGCAGAGGCGAGTCGCTTGTGAATCCCTCACGGCCGCTCGGCGTTGAAGATGCGCCGGCGTGCTAAGGACGTCCCTCAAGGCCTCGTCCCGAACTTTCAACGGTTGGAGCCGACCGTCGGCAGATGACACTGCCGGAGGTACTGGGGCGGAGCGCCGGGCGCGAGACCGAAGTCCGCGCCCCGGACTGTCATCTTACTGTCAGGAGCGCGGCCTAACGTGGGCAGCCTACGGCCCAACGATCGCTTTTCGCCGTGATGAACGCCTGGAACCGGTTGCCGCAGGCGTGAGCCTGCTCGGGATCCTGGTCACCAGGACAATCCTACCCGACACCGACGGCAAGAGCCTCGAGGAACTTAACCCGTCACTCAGCCCCGGCTAGCGGCCCAGTTCCAGCGCGATCAGACCGCAAGCCGATCAACGTCTGTCGTCTAATGATTTTAGAGCGCTAGAAACTGGAATGGAGCCTGGTTTTGAGGTCATCTAGGCTCATCGGAGCGCTCCTCGTCGCTGCGAGCACGTTCGGGGGAAGCGCGTTGGCGGCCGAAGCGCCCCAGCACAACGTAATCATCTTCGTTGCGGACGGCCTACGCTACGGCGCAGTAGACGCTTCAAGCGCGCCCGAGATGCACGCGGTCCGTAGCGAAGGCGTCGATTTCGCCGACAGTCACGCCCTGTTTCCGACCCTGACTACGCCCAACGCCTCAGCCATCGCCACCGGTCATGGGCTGGGCGACACCGGCGACTTCGCTAACGTCGTGTACGTCGGGCAGCCCCCCTTGAAGCCCGCCTTCCTGTCTTTGACGCCGTTCCTGGAAGACGACGCGATCCTCGGCGCGATGAACGAACGGTTCGGCGGCGACTATCTGGGAGAGACGAGCCTGCTGGCCGCCGCGCGCACCGCCGGCTTCCAGACCGCCTCGATCGGCAAGCTCGGCCCCGTGGCGATCCAGGATGTGACGGCGCGGGATGGCTGTTCCACGCTGGTGGTGGACGACCTGAGCGGGACCCCGGACGGCATTCCCCTCTGTCCCGACCTCCTGCCGGCCTTCAAGCGGGCGGGCCTTGATCCGACGGCGCCGGACCGCGGCCTGAACACCGATCCCGGCAACGCGATCGCTCCGGGCGTCCAGGTCGCCAATGTGGAGCAGCAAGACTGGTTCACCCGGGTGGCGAGCGAGGTGGTGCTGCCCCGCTTCGCCGCCGCCAAGCGGCCCTTCGTGCTGGTCTTCTGGTCGCGCGACCCGGACGGCACCCAGCACAATCAGGGCGACAGCCTGAACACTCTTACGCCCGGGATCAACGGCGCGACCTCCCTTGCAGCGATCCGCAACGCCGACATCGACCTGACGGCGCTCCGCGCCGCGCTGCGACGGCTCGGCCTGGACGCCAGCACCGACATCGTCGTCACCGCCGATCATGGCTTCGCGACCATCTCCAAGGTGAGCGCGACCAGTCCGGCGGCCAAGGCCGACTATCCCGACGTTCCGCACGGCTTCCTGCCGCCGGGCTTCCTTGCGCTCGATCTCGGGCGCGCACTTGGCCTTGCGGTCCACGAGCCCACCGGACTGGATCTCGCGCCCTTGAACCATCCCAAACATGGCGCCGCCATCCTGGGCGATGACCTCGCCCATCCGGAGGTGGTGATCGGGGCGAACGGGGGATCCGACGCCATCTGGCTGCTCAACGCTTCGCCCGAGCGCCGCGCCCGACTGGCGCGCCGCATCGCCTCCGCCTTGACCCAGCAGGACTATACCGCCGCGATCTTCGCCGCCGACGCGCTCGGACCCATCCCGGGCGCCCTTCCTATGAGCGCCATCGGACTGATGGGGGACGCCCGCACCCCTGCGCCCTCGCTTGTCGTCAGCTTCCGCAGCGGCCCGGTTCCAGGATGCAACCGCGGGCCCGAACTCTGCGCCTTCGAAGTCGCGGACACCGATCTGCAAGAGGGCCAGGGTATCCACGGCGGCCTAGATCGGGCCGTCACCCGCAACATGATGGCCGCCGTGGGTCCCGACTTCCGCACGAAGTTCCGCGACCCTGATCCCGTCGGCAACGCCGACTGGGCCCCCACGCTGGCGCACATCCTGCACCTTGAGATTGGCGGTCACGGCGAGCTCAACGGTCGCGTGATGGCGGAGGCGCTACGGGAGGCGGCGGCGCCGTCGGTCGTAAAACCGCGGATACTAGCCTCGGCGCCCGCCGAAAACGGCTTCGTCACCACCTTGGAAGGACAGACGGCGGCTGGCCACACCTACGAAGACGTCGCCGGCGCTCCGGGCCGGGCCGTCGGCCAAGCGCCTATTCGGTTGAAGAAGTCGGGACGACCCTAACGAGCACTCTGACCAAACGTGCCGCTGGATGACGAGCCTTTGAAGGTCGTCGCCGATCATGGCGAGCCGCCCCCGGTGGCTTGAGTTCAGCGGCTGGTGTGGAACGCTGGCTCTAGCTTTTCGCGAGGAGCTGGACGCCGACCCACGGGCGCTCAGCCGGATACAGCAGGGCCGACAGCGGCCGCTCGAAGTAGATGCCGGCGAAGGCCAGGGCCCAGGACCACAGCATCGGCCGCAGCGGCCCGACCAACGCCGTCACCGCTCGGACACTCTCCAGGGCTGCCCAAGGAACGGCGGCTACGCGCCGGGTCGAATGCACAGTCGCTTCTTGAGAAGCCCGCAAGCCGTGGTTCACTATCTAGCCAAAGACCTGGAGTGACTGACGATTGTACGACACGTTATGTCTTTCGTCTTAGCTTTGCCGCAACATATACTCTGACGATGTAGGGTCTAAATGACCCTTTTGGTTTCCCGTGGCTGTCAAATATCAACCGCCCTTTTGCGTCATCGTCTTTCACGGTTTCTCTTCCGGGCCAAATAAAAGCCATAGGCGAGCCCCAGGGCCAAAACGCTCGCGAGACCCGTGACCGGACCTTGCAGCCGATGGTCTAGGTCGCCCATGACTCCGCCGACCGCCATGGGCGCGAGGATCAGCAGCACCAGGATCGAGACCAGCCGCGTCCGCCAGCTCAGACCGCGGGTCATGAAGGCGTCCACGGCGGCGATCCGCACCGGGTCGAACTTGTCGCCGACGATCGGGGCGTGCAGGAGGAACTCCCCGTAGCGCTTGCGGAGCGTCGGGTCGCGGCTCATCGAGGCCAGGAGGCGCGGCCGCCCGCGGCCCAGGAGCATGCGCGCAGCCATGGCTGACGATGCGCCAAGCCAACGTGTCCATGAGGCGTCGGCCCTGCGCAGCCCGGCCAGCCACGTCTCGGCGTCGAGCCTGGCCCGCAAGGCCGCGGCCCAGGCGCCGTTCGCCTGCGTCGGCCATCCGAGCAGGCAGGCCGCCTCGTGAACCTGCCCAGGAGGAAGGGTGAGATCCTTCGCCATCGTCCAGCCAAGCTGGTCGGCCAGCCGCATGTCGTCCTGCAGGTCCAGGCGCATGGATATCCGGGCCTCCACCAGCCACTGCGCCGCTGCCAGGACCTCGCGCTGGCGCAGCAGGCCGGTGATCGCTTCAGGCGCAGGTGCGGACGGCGCATCGGGCTCAAGTGCAGGTGCAGGCGGCTCCAGCGGCGGCTCGCCGTTGGAGAGCGGCGATGGCGTGGGCGTCTTGGGCTGCGGCGCGCCGGAAGAGACAGAAGACGAGGCCGTGGACGCCAGCGCGCGTTCATAGGCCTGGCGCAGCCGCGCGAACCGTTGCGGCTCCTCGTCCAGACGGATCGTCTTCAGCCTCGCCGCATAGGCGCGCCGGATCGCGGCCGCATCGCACGTCGGCTCTATGCCGAGTTCCGCCCAGAGCCCCGCCATCGCCGCCTCAGAACACCGAGGTGTCCACCCCGTCCAGCCAGTTGGAAAGGCCAGTCCGCGCCTCGGCGATCTCCGCCGGGTCCTGGCGGGCCAGCACCAGCAGGAAGCCATCCAGCGCCGCGCTGACGGCGTCGCGCTCAAGGCCCAGCCTCTCGCTGTAGATACGCTCGGCGCGAGCGACCACCGCGACGTTCTCCGCCTGGTCCGCCGGGTTGATCTTGAGCGGAGCCAGCTTCTTCAGGCGAGCGGCGATCTGATCGGCGTCGAGCACGCCGGGCTGGTTCTCGATCACCAGTGAGCGCACCAAGCCCGTGCTGATGGCCTTAGCCTCCACTTCCAACAGGCCGCTGGTGTCATAGGTGAAGCGGACGTCCACCGACTGCTTGCCTGCCTTGTCTCGGGGGATCGGCACGTCCAGCTCGCCGAGATAGATGTTGTCCTTCACCAGCCGGCCCTCGCCCTGGTAGACCTTCAGCTGCAGCTTGGCCTGGTAGTCGATCAGGGTGGAAAAGCTTTTCGACCGGCTGGCGGGGATCACCGTGTTGCGCTCGATCAGGGGCGAGTAGAGGCCGTCCAACAGCACTCGGCCATCTCGCCCCTGGGCCGCGGCGACGCCCAGGGTGAAAGGCGCCACGTCGGTCATCACCCGGTCGGCGAGCGCGGCGTCCTCCGCGACCAGCCCCGCCTGCACCGCGGCCCCGCGCGCCACCACCTCGTCCGGGTCTACGCTCGCGACCGGCAGCCGGTCGAACAGCAGCGCCGCCATTCGGCGCACCATCGGCATGCGAGTCGCCCCGCCCGCCAGCACGAGGTGTTCGATGTCGGCGGGCGAGAGGCGCGCGTCGCGCACGGCGCGCTCGATGGGCGCTCGCAGCCGCGACAGGAGCGGTTGGGCCAGCGCCTCATAGGCGGTGCGGGTCACCTCCCAGGCGAGCTCACGGTCCTTGTGCACAAGGCTCATTCGATGCTCATGGCCGGACGTCAGGGCGCGCTTGGCGAGCTCGGCGGCCCGACGCAGGCTTCCCAGCGCCTCCTGGTCGTCGCGGAGCTTGGGCAGCGCCGCCGCCTCGCCCACCGCCTGCATGAAGCCCTGCATCAGGACGTAGGTGAAGTCATCCCCACCGAGGCGATTGTCGCCGGCGGTGGCGCGGACCTCCATCACACCCTCGAACACCTCCAGGATGGAGACGTCGAAGGTGCCGCCACCGAGGTCCAGCACCAGGATGCGCTCTTCCGCGCTCCCTTGGTGCAGGCCGTAAGCCATGGCGGCGGCGGTGGGCTCGTTCAGCAGCCGCCTGACGTTCAGGCCCGCGAGCTTGCCGGCCGCCTCCGTCGCCTTGCGCTGGGCGTTGCTGAAGTAGGCCGGCACGGTGATTACAGCATCTTCCACCGGCGAGCCGAGGGCCCGCTCGGCGTCCGCCTTCAGCGAGCGCAGCACCAGAGCGGACAGCTCTTCGACGCGGTAGGGCCGGCCCGCCAGCTCGAACAGGTGGTCAGTTCCCATGGCGCGCTTGAACGACGCCGCGCTCCGCTCGGGATGGGTGGAGAGGCGGTCGCGCGCCGCCTGTCCAACCAGCGTCGCGTCGTCCTTGCCAATGCTGACGGCTGAGGGGGTCAGCATGGCGCCGAGCGCGTTAGGGATGAGCTCCACTTCCCCGTCCCGCCACACCGAAACCAAGCTGTTGGTGGTGCCGAGGTCGATACCGATGATCATGCGCCGCTCGTTTCGCCCAAGCCGTCGCGGTGTACGGCTCGTCTCGACCTCTAGCATCAGCCAATCGGCGATGGCAGCGCCCTTGAGACCATGCGACGCTCCCCGCCAGATCAGGGGAGCCCAATGATCCGCAGTCTCGCCGCCTTGTCCGCAGCGCTTCTCGCAACCGCCGCCAACGCCGCAAGCTTTGAGGCTCGCGTGCTGCCGCAGCCGGCCGCGCCGGGCAAGGACGTAGCGTCATTCGTGGCTGCGCCGGCGGGCGTGATCGCGCTGACGCATGTCCGGGTGATCGACGGCACGGGGGCCGCGCCGCGGGAGGATCAGACGCTCGTCATCGACCACGGCGGGATCGCAGCCGTTCAGCCCTCCTCCGCTCCGCCGCCGGAGGGCGCGCGCGTGATCGACCTGACGGGCTCCAGCGTGTTGCCCGGCCTCGTGGGCATGCACGACCACCTGTTCTACATTGCGCGGCCGAACCTCACGGCCCAGGGAACCTTCGACGCGCCGCTGGTCGTGCCGGAAATGGTGTACTCGGCGCCTCGGCTGTATCTCGCCGGTGGAGTCACCACGCTGCGCACCACGGGCAGCGTCGAGCCCTACACCGACCTGAACCTCAAGACCCAGATCGACGAGGGCGCCCTCCCCGGCCCGCACCTGGACGTCACCGGCCCCTACCTGGAGGGCAAAAGCGACCTCTTCATCCAGATGCACCAGCTGACCGGGCCCGACGACGCGCGCCGCATGGTGGACTACTGGGCGGGCGAGGGCGTCACCTCGTTCAAGGGTTACATGCACATCACCCGTGACGAGCTGGCCGCCGCGACCGCGGAGGCGCATCGTCTCGGGCTCAAGATCACCGCCCATCTTTGCGCGGTCACCTACGGGGAAGCGGCCGCGCTCGGCGTCGACGACCTGGAGCACGGCTTTTTCGTCGATACGGAAGACGATCCCGGCAAGGCGCCCGACCAATGCACGCCCGGCGATGGGGCGGCGACCGTCGCCAAGATGACGGCGGGCGGCGAACAGGCGAGGCGCCTCATCGCCACCCTCGTCGCCCACCACGTCGCGATCACCTCCACGCTGCCGGTGTTCGAGGTGACGCCTGAAGGTCGCCCGGCATTGTCGGCGCGCATGCGCGAGGTGATGTCGCCGGAAAGCTTGGTCGACTATGATCGTTTAAAGG
>CAXTUT010000043.1:0-13327 GCA_964247465.1 uncultured Caulobacteraceae bacterium
GGCGAAGGGCGGCGGCCCGCCGGTCGTCTGGCCGAAGGAGCGCAGGTGCTCGGCCACCTCGCGGCTGGCCAGCGCCAGGCCGATGGAGCCCTCGTCGAAGGCCTTGCCCGTGGGGCGCAGCGCCTGGGCGCCCGCCTTCAGGCAGCGGCCGGCCAGGGGGATGTCGGAGGTGACCACGATGTCGCCGGGACCGCAGCGCTCGGCGATCCAGTCGTCGGCCACGTCGGGTCCGGCCTCGACCACCACCCGCTCGATGAAAAGCGCTTTGGGAACAGCGATGTAGGCGTTGGCCACGACGAAGACCCTCAGCCCGCAGCGCTCCGCCACCCGGTACACCTCCGCCTTCACCGGGCAGGCGTCGGCGTCGACGTAGAGGATCGGGCCGCTCACCGCTGGGGCGGTCCCAGGGCGCGCTGCAGGAAGACCACGTCCAGCCAGCGCCCCTGCTTGAAGCCCAGCCCGGGGAGCACCCCCACCGTCTCGAAGCCCAGCGCCTGGTGCAGCCGGATCGAGGCCAGGTTGGCGCTGTCGCCCACCGCCGCGGTCATCTGGCGGCGGCCCTGGGCGGCGCAGGCCTCGATCACCGCCTGGAGCAGCCGGCGGCCGTGGCCCCGTCCCTGGGCTCCGGGGGCGACGTAGACGCTGTCCTCCACGGCGAAGCGGTAGCCGCTCCTCGGCCGGAACTGGCTGGCGTAGGCGTAGCCTGTGACCGCGCCATCCTCCCCCTCCGCCACCAGCCACGGATGGCCGGCGGTCTGCACGGCGGAGACGCGGCTGGCCATCTCGGCCAGGGGCGGCGGGACCTCCTCGAAGGTGCCGAAGCCGTGCAGGACGTGGTGGGCGTAGATGGCGGCGATCGCCGCCGCGTCGTCCAGGGTGGCCGGCCGGATCCGCGCCATGGTCAGCCCCCGCCTTCGGGGGCCGCGCGCCGCCAGCCCCGCTCCACCGCCCAGATGGCGAAGGCGTAGTCCAGCGCCACCTCCTTGAGGAAGTCGAACCGCCCCGACGCGCCGCCATGGCCCGCCTCCATGTTGATCTTGAGCAGGATCGGGGCCTCCCCGGTGGTGTGGGCGCGCAGCCTGGCCACCCATTTCGCAGGCTCCCAGTAGGTCACGCGTGGGTCCGAGAGGCCGCCGGTGGCCAGGATCGCGGGGTAGGGCGCCGCGTGCACGTTGTCGTAGGGGCTGTAGGCGGCGATGCGGGCGTAGGCGTCCGGGTCGGTGAGGGGGTTGCCCCACTCCGGCCACTCGGGCGGGGTGAGGGGAAGCTCGGGGTCGCTCATGGTGTTGAGCACGTCCACGAAGGGCACCGCCGCGATGATCCCGGCCCACAGGTCGGGGCGCAGGTTGGCTACCGCGCCCATCAGCATGCCTCCGGCCGACCCGCCATAGGCCACCGTGCGCTCAGGCGCGCCGTAGCCTTGGCCGTGCAGGTGCTCGGCGCAGGCGATGAAGTCGGTGAAGGTGTTGGTCTTGTGGGCCTTGCGCCCGTCCAGGAACCACCCCCAGCCCTTCTCCGTGCCGCCGCGCACGTGGGCCGTGGCCCAGATCCAGCCCCGGTCCACAAGGCTCAGGCTGCGGATGGAGAAGCCCGGCTCCATGGGGACGCCATAGGCGCCGTAGCCATAGAGCAGCAGCGGCGCGGAGCCGTCGAGCGGGGTGTCGGCGCGCATCAGCACGGTGACGGGCACAGACTGGCCGTCGGACGCCCTCGCGTGCAGGCGGCGGGCCACGTACCGCGCCGGATCGTGGCCCGACGGCACCGCCTGCACCTTGCGCAGGGTGCGCTCCCGGCTGGCCATGTCGTAGTCGTAGGTCGTGCGGGGCGTGGTGGGCGACTGGTAGGTGAATCGCAGGACCGCGGTGTCGTACTCGTAGCCGCCTTCCAGGCTGAGCGCGTGGGCCGCCTCGTCAAAGGCTATGGTGTGCTCGGCCAGCGTGTCGCGGGCGGTGACGACGATGCGGGTGTTGGCCTCCACCCGTTCCAGCCGCGCGAACGCGTCGCGGTGGGCCAGCATGCCGGTGATGAAACGGCCGGGCTGGTAGGCGATCCAGTCGCGCCAGCCGGCCCTGGACGAATCGGCCTCCTCAGCCCAGCAGAGCTTGTAGTCCAGCGCGCCGTCGGCGTTGGTCAGCACCACGAAGCGCCCGTCCCAGTGCTCCAACTGATAGCGCACGCCCTCGCGACGGGGCTCGGCCACGCAGGGCTCCGCCGTCGGATCGGCGGCAGGGATCAGGCGGACCTCGCTGGTCTCGTGGTCGCCTACGCCAATCAGGATCCAGGCGCGGCTCTGGGTGACGTCCAGCGACAGGAACATGCCGCCGTCCGGCTCGTCATAGACCAGCACGTCCGGGCCGCCGCGGATCGGGCGGCGGAAGACCTTGGCGGGACGGCCGTTCTCGTCGCGCCAGATCCAGAACAGCCAGGCGCTGTCGGGCGACAGGATGAAGGCGCCGGTGGAGCTCTCCACCCGGTCGGGGAGCAGGGCGCCGGTGGCCAGGTCCTTCACCGCGATGGCGAAGTATTCCGAGCCCTGTTCGTCCAGGGCGTAGGCGAACAGGGCGTGGTCGTCGCTGTGCCCGGTCGCGCCGATGTCGAAGAAGGGCTTGCCCTGGGCCAGGGCGTCGGCGTCCAGCAGCACCGTTTCCGGGCCGTCGGCGCCGCGGGGCCTGCGGGCGTAGACCGGGTGCTGCGCCCCGGTCTCGTGGCGCACGTAGTAGTCGTAAGCGCCGTCGGGCACGGGCAGCGAGCTGTCGTCCTCCTTGATGCGGCCCCGCATCTCGGCGAACAGCGCGGCCTGCAGCGGCTCGGTCGACGCCAGCTGGTCGGCGGTGTAGGCGTTCTCCGCCTTTAGGTGCGCCCGCACGTCGGCTCGTAACGCGGACGGGTCGCGCATGACCGTCTGCCAGGCGTCGTCCTTGAGCCAGGCGTAGTCGTCCACCCGAACGACGCCCAGTTGCTCGATTTGGTGCGGCCGGCGCTCGGCCATGGGCGCAGTAGGCGTCAGAAAGGGAGCGTCATCCATGGACTGATCCGACCCGCTCGGCCGGTCCTGTCAAGACATCCTGATCCGGCGGTAGAGCCATACGGTGCAGGCGCAGCCAGGATCGCGCTCCGCGATCCTGGCCCAAGTGCGAACCGCTATACCTTCTTGGCGATGGTGAAGCCCAGGACCAGGAACAGCACGCAGATCACCACGAATAGGAAGA
Organism: uncultured Caulobacteraceae bacterium; assembly: GCA_964247465.1. GTDB lineage: Bacteria > Pseudomonadota > Alphaproteobacteria > Caulobacterales > Caulobacteraceae > CAHJWH01. Next base: position 3,210 of record CAXTUT010000043.1, read on the forward strand.
ACAGGATCTTGGCGATGCCAGCCGCCGCCCCGGCCACGCCGCCAAAGCCGAGCGCGCCTGCGATCACGGCGACGACGGCGAAGATGATAGCCCACTTGAGCATAGCCCAACCCCTTTTGTCAGTTCGTGCTAAGGCAACGCTTGGTCGGGAGCCTCGTTCCTCAGCCGCAGGCTCCGACCTCGTGGGTGACGGCGGTGCTGATCTGCAGCATCAGCGCGAACAGCCGCTCGATCGGCTCGAACACCGCTTCGTTCTCACGCTGATAGCCGCGGGCGCCGGCCGCCGCATAGGTGGAGGGCTCGCCGTAGTCTTCGGTGGACGGCGGCTCGCCATGCTCCGGGAAGAAGGCCCTGAGCTTGGCGAGGGCGAACGGCGTATCCAGTCGCAAGAGGCGTTCCTGAAGCGCGGCGAGGGTGATCTCCCCTCTCGGGTTGAAGTCCGGCGTCTGCACGATCAGCCGGTCGCTCCGCTCGATCAGCGCCAGGCGCAGCGCATGCAGCAGGTTCAGCCGTTCGCCCTGCCGCGTGGCCACGCCGGCGGCGCGGATGCGGACGTCTTCGGCCTTCAGCCGCCGTCCGACCCGCGCCAGCGCTTCGCTCAGCTCGGCCCGCTCGGCGATGTCGGCGACCGCCAGATCGCTGCCGCTCGCCTGCGCGCCCGCCGCCCGCGCCAGCCAGTGCGAGGGATCGACGGTGGCGGCGTAGGCGTCCAGCACAGACAGCTCGCTTGACTGCGCCGCCGCGCCGGCCAGGCTCAGGGCCCGGCGAAAGCGTGCAGAGTCGGCGCGCATCCGCTCGAACGTCTCGCGATCCTTCTCCGCCGCGCGACCGAGTCCGTAGAGACTGTTGGCGAGATAGCCCAACTGCTGCAGCACGCCGTTGTTTGGGATGGCGCGAAGCTGCGACACGCTGGTCAGACGGCCGGGCCTGCCGCCGTCGCCGGCGTCGCGCTGCACCGGGCGCGACCCGGTCTTAGGAAGCAGGTGCGTGGCGAAAACGCCCACGAGCGCCGCATAGTCCGGATCGGCCACCAGGCTGGCGAAATCCTGCTCTAGCGTTGCAAAGAACTCCGAAGCGAAGTCCGGATCGTCGTAGATCGGGTCGCCGGACGCTTCGGGGTCGTCCAACAGCACGCTCTCGAGCGCCGTCGTCAGCGTCGCCAGCGCGGCCTGCGGCGTCATCAGCGGCAGATAGCCTTCGCCGCCCTGGAACGCGTCTTCCTCCTTCACTCTTGCGCCGATGCGGGCGAATTCCGTCCGCGAGCGAGGTGGAGCCGCGTAGCGGAAGCGGTCGGCCAGGCCGCCGGGATGGCCGCCGCGCCCCACCGACTCGCCGTGCGTGTTGAAGAAGACGACCTCCAGCCCCGCCAGGCCCTGCTCGCGCAACATTTCCGCAAGCCGGAAGCGCAGCCGCTCGATGCGGAACGTGGCGGCGAGCTGGCCGATGAAGCGCCCGGAGTCCGAGAAGCCGAACTCGATCGCCAGGCGGCCCTGACGAAGCAGGTAGTTACGGAAGTGACGCGAGCGCAGCGCCTCCTCCACCACCTTCTCGCCGCGCTCCAGGGCTTCCTGCGTCTCGAACAGGGGCGAGATCTCGATGTGATCCTCCACCCCGAACAGGCGCGCGAAATAGAGCGCCGTGAGCAGGGTGAAGCCCGTCTCCGTCTCCGCGATCAGAAAGCGCACCGGGGTGGAGGCGTCGACGAACTTGCGCATCTGCGCCAGCGTCATCATCAGCCGCCGCGCGGAGGCGGGCTCGTGCGCCAAGTCGCCGAAATTGATCTCCACCGGTGCCGCGCGGGCGATCAGCTGGTCGATCGCGGTGAAGTAGGTGCGCCGCTTCGCCGGATCGGCGGGCGAGCCGTCCAGGCCCACCTCGCGTCGGATGGCGTTATGAAGCTGGCCGGCGTTCAGCCGCACGTGCACGCCCGCAAGGCTCAGCCCCTCCGTCGCCAGTCCCGCCTTCAGGATCAGCAGCGCCCGCCGGCCTTCGTCGTCGGGCGCCGCATCCAGCGCGTCGTCGAGCCGGCGCAGCAGCGGCGCAGGGCCGACCATGGCGGCGCGTCGGCGGGCCACCATCATCTGCGCGAAGGCCGGCAGCGCGGCGGCGTCCTGCAAGGTGGCCTGCAGCGCCTCCCGCTGCGTGGCGATGGCGTCCAGCGCGGCCGCGATCAGTTCCGCCGTCGCCGAGAGTGCGTCGCGCCATTCTCCCTGCGCCTCCTGCAACAGGCCCATCAAGGTGGCGCGCCGCCTCTCCAGCGCGGCGGCCTTCAGCTGCAGGCGCTTGCCCATGCTGACCTGCCAGGTGATGTCGGTGCGCCCGTCCTGGTCGAAGCCGACCCAGGTCGCCAGCGTGCACAATCGCGGCGTCAGCTGCGTCCAGCGAGCCGGCCAGCGCCGCCGCGCCACGTCGAGCGCGCAGCCGTACACCGTCTCCAGCGCAGCATGCGCGCAGGCGAGCGCACGTCCCGACCACTCGTGCTCGACCTCCAGGCTCAGGTCCGACGGCGGCCCATGCGCGCGTCCGGCCGCGCGCGCCGAGCGTTCCAAGCGCGCGTCCGGCGACAGAGGGCGCCCCTGTGCGTCGTGGCCCGTAGCCAGCTCCACAAGGATCAGGGAGAGGTCCCGATCCAGTGCGAAGGTCGGATGGCCGGTGAGCACGATCCCGAACGGCGCCGCCTGGACGGCGCGGGCGTAGTGGTCGAAGTCGCCATCCTGCGCCAGCGCCTCGAACAAACTGATCAGTCGGTCGCGGAGGGCGTCCGGCGAGCAGTCTCCGAGATAGGCGCCCAGCCGCTCGGCGCGCGCGGCGAACGCTTCGCTGGCGAGCTGGCCCACCAGCTCATCCACCTCGTCCAGCGACGTCTCGCCCTGCTCCAAAGCCCGGCTGAGCCGCCAGGCGAACAGCGACGGAGCGCTCGTGAACGGATCGCCTTGCGTCTGCGCATGCAGGGCGCCCAGCTCGCCCGACAGGCGGGACCTCAACGTGGACGATGCGGAGGCTGCGCTGGACGCCGGCGGCGCCGGGCCGGGCCGCTCTTGCTCATTCTCTTCCGCCATCGCCGGCCTCAACCCTGCGCCCAGTGCGCAATCAGCGTGCTGGCGATAGCCAGGGGCGGCGGCAGGCGAACCTCGCCCTCGCCGTCCAGAGCGGCGCGGACCTCGTCCCGCGACATCCAGACCACCGCCTCGAGCTCGGCCTGGTCTGCGCGCGCTTCGCCCGGCCCCACCTCAGCGAACAGTCCGATCATCAGATTGCTGGGGAACGGCCAGGGCTGGCTCGAGTGATAGCGCACTGACAGGGCGGTCAGGCCGCACTCCTCATGAATTTCCCGCGCGCACGCCTCCTCTATGCTCTCCCCGGGCTCCATGAAGCCGGCGAGGGCCGAGAAGCGCCCGGGTCCCCACGACGATTGGCGCCCGAGCAGGCAATGGTCCTCGCGCACCGGCAGCATGATGACCACCGGGTCGGTACGCGGGAAGTGCTCCACCTTGCAGCTCGGGCACACCCGCTTCCAGCCCGCCTCCGTCACGTGGGTGGCGTGGCCGCAGGTCGAGCAGAAGCGATGGCGTCTTCGCCACTCGAATACCGCCTTGGCGGTGGCCGCCATGCCGCAATCCTGCGGCGCCAGCACGGCGGCGAGTTCGCGCAGGGGCTCGAAACGCCCTTGGGCCTTCAGGACGCCCTCTGCAGGGTCGGCGCTCCCTTCGAGGTCGAGCGCGAAGACGGCGCGGTCGTGGTCGTCCACGCCCAGGAACAAGAGCCGCTCATCGCCGCCAGCGAGCTCGACGGCGAGCGAAGCGCCGATCCACGTCAAGGCGAGTTCGCCGCCCTCAGCGTGAACGAGCGGCGCTCCGTTCCAGAGCGCCAGCACCTTCGTTCCCGGCGTTTCGAGTCGGTCCGCCAGCCACTCGGTCTCACGCCGGCGCTCCGAGGCGCGGTCCAGAGGGTTGCCCGCAAAGGTGTTCAGGTGCGCGGACAGCGGCATGGATCACCTCGGCGACGCCGTGAAGCGGACACGGCGGCGACGCCTACCATCCCCCTCTCGCCGGGGGGAGGGGTCTTGGGCCGGATGCGCTCGGGCTCAGGCGACGCCTGCGACGCGCCCTGCCGAGCCGTCGTCATACTTGCGTCGCTGCGCAAAATCGGTATGGTCCGCCGCTTCCCAGGAAGGCGGTCCGCGTGCGGCGTTCCGGGCGGCTACCAGCCGTCCTCTCGCGCGGATCCATCGTGGCGCGCCGGGTCTTCCGCCGGTCGCCGCGCCGCCGCCCGCACCCGGAAGAGGATACACATGGCGTTCTACGAACACGTCGTCATCGCACGACAGGACATCTCCCCCCAACAGGCTGAAGCGCTTAACGACACCCTGAAGGTCCTCATCGAGGAGCAGGGCGGTCAGGTGGCCAAGATCGAATACTGGGGGCTGCGCAACCTCACCTACCGTATCAAGAAGAACCGCAAGGGCCACTATTCCTTGCTGGCGCTTGATGCGCCCGCTCCCGCCGTCAAGGAGATGGAGCGTCAGCTGTCCATCAACGAGGACGTGCTCCGCTACATCACCATCAAGGTCGAGGAGCTCGACCTGGAGCTGTCGCCCATCCTGGCGCGGCGCGACCGGGAACGCGAGCGTGACCGCGACCGCGGCGGCGACCGGCCGCGCGGCGGCTACGAAGACATGCCGGCCTGAGGACTGACATCATGACCGACACAGCCCCCACCACGCCCGGCGCGCCCGCCGGCGGCGGCGCTCGCCGCCCCTTCTTCCGTCGCCGCAAGGTGTGCCCGTTCTCCGGCGCCAACGCGCCCAAGATCGACTACAAGGACGTCAAGCTGCTGCAGCGCTACATCTCCGAGCGCGGCAAGATCGTGCCATCGCGCATCACGGCCGTCTCCGCGCCCAAGCAGCGTGAACTGGCCAAGGCCATCAAGCGCGCCCGCTTCCTGGCGCTTCTGCCTTACGTCGTGCGGTAAGGGGTCCATTTCATGAAGGTTGTTCTTCTCGAACGCGTCGAGCGACTGGGCGCCATTGGCGACGTAGTCAGCGTCAAGGACGGGTTCGCCCGCAACTTCCTGCTGCCGCGCCATAAGGCGTTGCGCGCCACCACGTCCAACCTGAAGGTTTTCGAGGCGGAGCGCGGGCAGATCGAGGCCCGCAACGCCGAGACCCGCGCAGGCGCAGAGCGCAACGGCGCCAAGCTGGAGGGGGAGAGCTACGTCCTCATCCGCCAGGCCGGCGAGAGCGGCCAGCTCTACGGCTCGGTTTCGGGCCGCGACGTGGCGGAAGCGATCGTAGAGGCTGGCGGCCGCGTCGAGCGTAGCGAGGTCGTGCTCGACCGCCCGATCAAGACGGTCGGCGTACACGAGATCAAGCTGCGCCTGCACGCCGAGGTGACCGTGACCGTGAAGGTGAACGTCGCCCGCTCGCCGGACGAGGCGGACCGGCAGGCCCGCGGCGAGAACGTCGTCACCTCGACCTTCGACCAGGATCGTCTGGATGCGGAGGCTCAGGCCAAGGACCTGTTCGAAGGCGGGGCTGGTCAAGCCATGGCGGACGCCTCCTTCTAGGCTCCACCATCCTGATGACATCGAGGAGGGGAGTCGGGCGACCGGCTCCCCTTTGCTTTGTGGGTCCTTCGGCCTGTGTGCCCCGTAGGCGTGAGCGAGGCCTTGTTTTCCACAGGCGAAAGATGAACGGGGAAAAGGGCTGTCCTGCGACGGCCGGTCCGGCCTCTTTTGACGTAGTCCGAGCCTATAGCTGCAAGGATGACGCTAGCCACCCTCAGCTTCCCGGGAGCGCCGCCGAGCGAGCCCATCTCCACCGCTCCCCATAACCTCGACGCCGAGCAGGCCCTGCTCGGCGCCGTGCTGTTCGACAACGCCGCCTATGAGCGGCTGAGCGACCGGCTTCAGGCGCGCCACTTCTACGAGCCCTTCCACGAGCGCCTGTTCGGCGCGATGGAGGAGGCGATCCGCAAGGGCCAGCTCGCCGAGCCCATCGGGCTGATGGAGCGCTTCCGGCGGGACCCTGCCTTCGAAGACCTGGGCGGTTTGAGATATCTCGCCGACTTAGTCGATCGCGCGCCGCCCGCCGCCAATGCGCCGGACTACGCCCGCATCGTCTACGACCTGGCGCTCCGGCGCGAGGTGCTCCGCATCTCCGGCGAGATGGCCAAGAACGCCGTGGAGGACGCGGAGACCGAAGCGCGCGACCAGATCGAGCAGGCGGAGCAGCAGCTCTACAGCCTGGCCGAGACCGGCGGCTCCTCCACGGGCTTTCAGACCTTCGCCGATGCGCTGCAGGGCGCGGTGGAGATGACGGCCGAGGCCTTCTCCCGCGACGGCGGCTTGGCCGGGGTCTCCACGGGCCTGATCGACCTCGATCAGAAGCTGGGCGGGCTGCACAAGTCCGACCTCCTGATCCTCGCCGGGCGGCCATCCATGGGCAAGACCGCGCTGGCGACCAACATCGCCTTCCACGTGGCGCGCAACTACGCCTGGGAGCCTCAGCCCGACGGGTCCCGCAAGACGGTGAACGGGGGCGTCGTCGCTTTCTTTTCGCTCGAAATGTCGGCCGAGCAGCTGGCCATGCGCCTGCTCGCCGACGTCTCCGGCGTCTCGTCCGACCGGCTCCGCAAGGGCGAGATCGATAGCCACGAGTTCGCCAAGGTCCGAGACGCCGCCTTGGAAATCCAGGACAGCCCTTTCTACATCGACGCCACGGGCGGCCTGTCCATCTCCAAGCTTACCGCCCGCGCCCGGCGGCTGAAGCGTTCCGTGGGGCTGGACCTGCTCGTGGTGGACTACCTCCAGCTCGTGACCACCGGTGGCGACGGCTCCCGCGCCAACGAGAACCGTGTGCAAGAGGTCAGCCAGATCACCATGGGACTCAAATCGCTCGCCAAGGAGCTCAGCGTCCCCGTGCTCGCCCTATCCCAGCTCTCCCGCCAGGTGGAGCAGCGCGAGGACAAACGGCCCCAGCTCTCCGACCTGCGCGAGTCCGGCTCGATCGAGCAGGACGCCGACGCGGTCATGTTCGTTTTCCGGGAAGCTTATTACAAGGGCCGGGCCGAACCACGCGAAGGCTCGCCCGAGCACCTTGCGTGGCAGGACGAGATGGACCAGATCCGCCATGTGGCTGAGGTGATCATCGGCAAGCAGCGGCACGGGCCGATCGGATCGGTCAAGCTTCACTTCAACGACGACACCGTGCGCTTCGGAAATCTCGCCCGGGAAGGGCGATACGAGACCCACTAGCGGCTCGATCCTGTTTTGGAGACCCGTCATGACCGACATCGCCGCCGCCGGCGCCTTCCCGCTCGGCGACCTGACCGTGCATCGCCTAGGCTACGGCGCGATGCAGCTTGCAGGACCTGGCGTGTTCGGGCCGCCGAAGGACCACGGCGGCGCGCTCGCGGTCTTGCGCCAGGCGGTGGCCGCCGGGGTCAACCATATCGACACGAGCGATTTCTACGGACCCTATGTCGTCAACCGGCTGATCCGCGAAGCGCTGCACCCCTATCCGGACGACCTGGTGATCGTGACCAAGGTCGGCGCCGTGCGTGGCGAAGACGCTTCGTGGAACCCGGCCTTCACGCCTGCGGAGCTGACGCAGGCGGTGCACGATAATCTGCGAAATCTTGGCGTCGATGTGCTGGACGTCGTCAACCTGCGGCGCATGGGCGGCGAGGGACACGGGCCGAGCGAAGGCTCGATCGAGGCGCCGTTCACCGCTCTGGCCGAACTGCAGCGACAGGGCCTCATCCGCCACCTTGGCCTCAGCAACGTCACCTCCGCCCAGGTGGCGCAGGCGCGCGCCATCGCGCCGGTCGTCTGCGTGCAGAACCTCTACAACCTCGCTCATCGCGAGGACGACGCCCTGATCGAGGAGCTGGCGGGCTCGGACCTGGCTTATGTGCCCTTTTTCCCGCTGGGCGGCTTCACGCCCCTGCAGTCATCTACCCTGTCCGACGTGGCGAGCCGGCTCGGCGCGACGCCGATGCAGGTGGCGCTCGCGTGGCTGCTCCACCGCTCGCCCAATATTCTGCTGATCCCGGGTACGTCTTCGGTAAGTCACCTGGGTGAGAACCTTGCAGCCGCAGATCTGGAGCTGTCTGGCGACACGCTCGTCGAACTCGATAAGATTTGAGACCGCACAGCATCGGCGCGGCGCGGCGCTGCACGGCGGCTGACCACCTGCGTCTCTGACGTTCATCCATGCCGGACGTGGTATTTCATCCGCGTCCGCAGAAGCGCCAGCGCAGTCAGCGACCGCGTTCATCCGCCTGCGGTGTCAGGGTTTGGTGGCTGAGGTGGCTCGCAGGCCGGGCGCCCTTTGCGATTCCAGGCGGCTTGGTCTAGCAGCGCGGTTGGTTCAGCGACGGGAGCGTCCGTGAAATCCAACTTCAGAGCTTTGGCGGGCGCCGTCTGCGTCCTCCTTCTAGCTGGCGCGTCTGCCTTCGCCGCCGACCCCAAGGCCGATGCCTCGGCGGGATCGAAGTCTGATGCTGCGAACGACAAGCCCATGCTTCCGCCACTGCCCGCCGACGCCAGCGTCAGGCAGGTCACGCACGTGGCAGGTAAGACGTTGAGCTACACCGCCACGGTCGGAACGCTGCCGGTGCGCGACACGGAGGGCAAGAAGACCGCCGAGGTCGTGTTCACGGCCTACAGACTGGACGGGCCGCACGATCCGACCCGGCCGGTGACCTTCGCCTTCAACGGCGGCCCCGGCGCGTCTTCGGTCTATCTGAACCTCGGCGCCATAGGGCCCAAGCGAGTGCAGTTCGGGGCGCAGGGCGACAGTCCCTCCGATCCGGCGCGGCTGCACGACAACCCGGGCACCTGGCTGGACTTCACCGACTTGGTGTTCATCGACCCCGTCGGCACCGGCTATTCGCGCTCGCTGGTCAAGCCGGACGAGACCGACAAGGCCTTCTTCACCATCGACGGCGACATCGCCTACCTGTCACGCGTCGTCTACGACTGGCTGTCGAAGAACGGGCGCATGGCCTCGCCCAAATACGTGGTGGGCGAGAGCTACGGCGGCTATCGCGCTCCCGCCATCACCCACTTCCTGCAGACCAAGATGGGCGTCGGCGTCTCAGGCGTCGTGATGGTCTCGCCCGCGCTGGACGGGCGCAGCGCCTCCGATCCGGACACCTCGCCCATGAGCTGGGTCGCGACGCTGCCGTCCATGGCCGCCGCCAACTACGAACGGCACGGCCAGCCGCTGACGCCCGAGCTGATGAGCGGGGTGGAGACCTACGCCCGCACCGAGTTCGTCACCGACCTGATGCGCGGCCGCCAGGACCCGGCGGCGGTGGATCGCATCGTCCAGCACGTGACGACCTACACGGGGTTGGACGCCACTGACGTGCGCCATATGGGCGGACGCATCGACAGCCGCGCCTTCCTGCGCGACCTCTACCGCGACCAGGGCAAGCTCGGCAGCTGGTACGACAGCAACGTCACCGCCTACGATCCCTACCCGTGGTCGCCCGAGCAGCGGACCGGCGATCCGATCCTGGAAGGCATACTGGCGCCGGCGACTTCGGCTATGGTGGACTTCGTCACCCGCGAGGTCGGCTGGAAGGTCGACGCCCACTACGAGGCGCTCAATCCCGAGGTGAACCAGCGCTGGGAGAAGCACTGGTTCACCAGCATCGAGTCCGCGTCCGATCTACGCCAGGCCCTGGCTATCGATCCCAAGCTGCGGGCCATGATCGTGCACGGCTACGACGACCTGTCCTGTCCCTACTTTGAGTCCGAGATGGTGGTCGCTCAGATCCCGACCCTGGGCGCGCCGGGCCGGCTGCAGGTGCGCGTCTATCCCGGCGGCCACATGTTCTATTCCCGCCCCGACAGCCAGGCGGGCCTGAGGCGCGACGTGATGGCGCTCTACGGCGTGAGCTGAGGCGCGTCGGATCAGTCCAGCGCGTTGCGGCACGCGGCGGCCATGGCGAAGGGCGACAGGGCGGCCGCGGCCAGGCTGTAGGCGCAGAGCAGCAACAGGCCCGGCCGCCACTCCAGCCCTTGGACGAACGCGCTCAGCGCGCCGGCGCCGAACACTATCGGCGGGCAGAACAGCGGCAGCACGATGACCGCCACCAGTACGCCGC
>CAXTUT010000044.1:0-13005 GCA_964247465.1 uncultured Caulobacteraceae bacterium
CTATCATCCGGTCACCGCCAAGATCTACACCGACCTGTCGCTGTTCACCTGCGACCCCGCCATGGCGCGCGACGCCAGCAAGGTGTTCAACTTCATCACTGGCTACGCACGGCCCGACGGGCTGGAGGAGCTGGCGATCTCGCCGATCAGCCTCAAGGCGTCGCTGATCGCCCATATCGCACAGGAGGCCCAGAACGCCCGGGCTGGCAAGCCCGCGGCCATCTGGGCCAAGATGAACTCGCTGGTGGACCGCGAGATCATCGACGCGCTGTACGCCGCCAGCCAGGAGGGCGTGCAGGTCGATCTGGTGGTGCGCGGCATCTGCTGCCTGCGGCCAGGCGTACGCGGGCTGTCGGAGAACATCCATGTGAAGAGCATCGTCGGTCGCTTCCTGGAGCACGGCCGTATCGTCTGCTTCGCCAACGGCGAGCCGATGCCGAGCCCCGCCGCGCGGGTCTATATTTCTTCGGCCGACTGGATGCCGAGGAACCTGGACCGGCGCATCGAGACGCTCGTGCCGGTCGAGAACCCCACCGTCCACCAGCAGGTGCTGAACCAGATCATGGTGGCCAACCTGAACGACGAGGCGCAGACCTGGACGCTGGGCTCCGACGGGACCTACCGGCGCTACGACACGACCGGCGTCCGCAAGCCCTTCTCCGCGCACGATTATTTCATGACCAACCCCAGCCTGTCCGGCCGGGGGAAGAACGGCAAGATCCTGCCTCGCGCCTTCGACCACGTCGGCCCGCGCAAATAGCGAGGCCCGCCGTATGACCCCGCCTCCTGACGCGCGCGCCATCCGCGACGTGGCGGTGATCGACATCGGCTCCAACTCCGTGCGCCTGGTGCTCTATCGCCTGGAAGGGCGGGCGATCTGGCAGGTCTACAACGAGAAGGTGCTGGCCGGGCTCGGGCGCAGCGTGGGCGAGACGGGATGGCTGTCGGCGGACGGCGTCAGCGCCGCCCTGTCCGCCCTGCGCCGCTTCCGTGCAGTGCTCGACGGGGCCGCGCCGGCCGAGGTCTTCTGCGCCGCCACAGCCGCCGTGCGCGAGGCGCGCGACGGGCGCGCCTTCGCCGAACGAGTGCATGCCGAAACCGGACTGTCGGTGCGCGTCCTCTCCGGCGAGGAGGAGGCGCATTACTCCGCGCTCGGGGTCATCGCGGGCCAGCCTCAGGCCCAGGGCGTCGTGGGCGATCTCGGCGGCTCGAGCCTTGAGCTGGTGCGGGTCGCCGACGCCCGCCCGGGCGCCGGCATCACCCTGCCCCTAGGGCCCTTCGCCCTTGGCGCGCCGGGCCCGGTCGATCCGGTGGCGCTCGGGCGGGTCATCCGGGGGCGTTTAGCGGCGGCCAGGCCCGCCTATACGGCGGCGTGCCTGCACGCGGTGGGCGGCGCCTGGCGCAACATTGCGCTGATCCATATGGGCGCGACCAACTATCCCCTGCGCATCGTGCATCAGTACGAGATGAGCGCGCGCGAGGCGCTGGAAGCCTCACGCTTCGTGGCCCAACAATCGCGGGCCTCGCTGGAGCGCATCCCCGGGGTGTCGAAGAAGCGCGCCGAGACCCTGCCTTACGCCGCCCTGGTGCTGGAAGCGCTGGTGGAGACGCTCGGCTTCGAGCGGGTGAGCCTGTCCGCCTACGGCCTTCGGGAGGGACTGCTGCTGAACAGCCTTTCGCCCGATGCGCGCGCCGCCGACCCGCTCGTCGAAGGCTGCGCCGCCATCGGCGCTCGGCAGGGCGCGGCCGAGCACCTGGGACCGATGCTGCAGGCTTGGCTGGCCTCGGCATGGGCGCAGCTCACACCCGTGTTCGACGCCGCGCGCGACGCGGAGCTGATGGCTGCGGCCTGTCGCCTGGCGGACATGGGGGCGAGGCTGCATCCCGACCACCGCGCCGAGCTCGCCTACGACCAGGTCCTGCGCGCGCCGACACCCGGCCAGAGCCATCCAGAACGCGCCTTTCTCGCCGCCGCCGTCTTCTCCCGCTTCACCGCTTCACCTCCACAGCAGCCAGGACTGGAGCGGCTGCTGTCGCCCGAGCGGTTGCGGCGCGCCCGCGCGCTCGGCGCGGCGATGCGGCTCGGCTGTGATCTGTCGGGGCGCAGCGCCAGTCTGCTGTTCCAGTCGCGTCTGGCGCTGGATGAGGGCGGCCTGCGACTGAGGGTGGAGGCGGGAGCGCAGGACCTGACGCTCGGCGAACAGACCAAGAAACGGCTGAGCAGCCTGGCCGCCATCCTTCAGGTCGACTCCCGCATAGAGGTGATCTAGTCGAACAGGCCTCGCTCAGCGCGGCGGCGGCGGGGGAGCAGGCGGACGTGGCGGCGCTGGCGGATGGCCGGGGACGTGGAGCGCGAGACGCTGGCAGTCCCCGCCGTGCAGCCCGGCCGGCAACCGCGTATGCGCGTCCACGCACGCGTTAGCCAGCTGGTCCTGGGTCAGACCGCGCACCGCCGACCAGTCCGCCCCGCGAAGGTCGGCGCCATCAAGCTCGGCGTTGCGGAAATCTGCGCCGGCGAGCTCCGCGCCGACGAAGCGTACGCCTTGCAGTTCGGCGTTGTGGAACATCGCGCGCTGGACATTCGCGTGATCCAGGGTCGCGCCCTTAAGCTCGGCGGAGCTGAAGTCGGAGCCCTGGGCCGATACGCCGTCGAGGTTGGCGCCTTGCAGTTCGGCGCCCTTCAACTGGGCGCCGGTCAGGTTGGCCCCGGCAAAGTTGGCGCCCTGAGCCTCCAACCCCTGCAGCGCGCTGTTGATAAAGCTCGCGCCGCCGAAGCCGGACCCGACGACCGTTGCGCCGCGAAGATCGGCGCGGGTGAAATCGGCGCCCGTGAAGTTGGAGCCGATCACCGAAGCGCCCCGCAGGTCCGCCCCCACCAAAGCCGCATGGTCGAAGTCGCCGCCGACGAAGCTGGCGCCCACCAGCTGGCGGCCGGAGAACTCGCATCGCGGGCAGGAGCCGCCGAGCGCCACGCGGCGCGCCACATCTTTGTCGGCCGCATGGGCCGACATGGCCACGCCTAGACATAGGAAAGCAGACGTTAAGACGATGCTAGACCGGCGCATAATCTGAAACTCCCACACCAGCAGAGCCGGCGTCTTGAGTTCAGATGTGTTCCCTCAAGCGACGCGGCGCCACTTAATTCGCGGTAATCGCAACGGGCGCAGTTCCGGTTATCGACAGGGGGCCAGACGCAGGCCCTGCGGCATGGTGGTCGCCGTGTCGCCGCAGGCCTGGCCGAGCTGCGCCTGGGTCAGGCCGGTCGCGCGGTTCATCTCGGCGCCGGAAAAGTTCACGCCGGCGAGGTGCGCGCCGCGGAAGTTCGCACCTTGCAGATAGGTCCCGACCAGGCTGGCGTTCACGAGATTTGCCCCGGCGAAGTTGGAGCCGCTCAAGACCGCGCCGTAGGCGTTCAGATCGCGCAGGTCCGATCCGGCGAAGCTGGAGCGGGTGATGACGGCGGTGGACATGTCGGCCTGGCGCAGGCGCGCTCCGCTGAAGTTCCTGCCGTGCAGTTCGGCGTTGGAGAAGTCGGCCTGGAACAGGTTGCAGTGCGGACAGCTCGCGCCGGCGCGCGCGTGCTGGATCTCGACCGGGTTCTGCGCGAGCGCGGGAACGGCGGCCACACTCAGCTCCGCGACCATGACGAAGCGGGCGAAAGCGGCATGTTTCATCTTGGCGCAGGTCCACGCGGCGGGGCGCCGCACCGATACGCCTGCAAGCTTAAGGCCGCGTTCGCGTAGCGGGTCAGACGCCCTGCCCAGCGATCGGCAGCGTCAACACGCCGGTCTGGACTGGCAGCAGCGCCTTCCAGCCCGCGATCAACTCCTTATAGGCTTGGCCAGCCGGACGGATGTTACGGTCAAGGTCATACAGGCCGACCGGGTTCACGTGGCCCTGCACCTGCCGCAGCATGGTGTCCCAGTCCACCTGATCGGTGATCGAGTACCAGGTGAAGCCCACGATCGGCAGCCCCTCGTCGCGGACGCGGAGCACGTTGGCGAACTCCTTGCGCAGCCAGCGCACGGCGCCGCCATCGCCGGCCTCGGCGAAGTTGGTCTCGGTGTGCATGACGGGGATGCGGTAGCGATCGAAATACTGGCGGGTGAGTCCGCTGTAGCCCAAGACGTCGGGCGCACTCTCCAGCCCGCCGTCCGGCATCACCCATTGCTCCGACACGGGATAGTAGTCGTTGCCGATGATGCAGCGGGACCGTGTCGTATTGGCTTGGAAGAAGTCGTACTCGGCGCGCGTCATGCCGTTGTCGAGCAGGTACTGGTACATGCCCGCATCGACCTGCCGCCCATAGTTGAAGTCCAGTGACAGAAAGCGATGACGGTTGTGGAAGTCCTGAAGTTCGAGTGCGCTCGGCAGCACGGCGTGATAGTGCTCCGAAGATTCGCTCTGGACGAAGATGGCGTCCGGCCGCACGTCCAAGATCGCCCGCATCGCCAGCACGTTGGCCTTCACCAGGTGCTTGAGAGCGGTGACGAAGCTCGCGTCGCCCGTCAGTTGCTCGTTCCACCAGCCGGTCAGGGCCGAGAACTTGGCGCAGATATACATCTCGTTCACAGGCGTGAACAGCTGCACCCAGGGAAAGCGCTCGGCGAACGCGCGAGCGTAACCCTCGAACAGCCGCGGAAAGTCGGGGTTCTGGAAGTCGCCGATCCAGTCCGGCACGCCGAAATGACAAAGGTCGGCGATCGGCGTGATCTTGCGCCGCCTCAGTTCGGCGAAGGTCTCGTCCGGGAAGCTCCAGTCATAGCGGCCTTCGCCAAGAAACGTAGTGTAGAGGTGCGGGCCGTAGCGCAGGAACTCGAGCCCGAGCTCCTGCACGCAGTCAAAATCGCGCCGCCAATGCTGATAGTGCCCGCACAGCTCAAATTCATCCAGCCGCTTGCCGCCCGCTACGATAGGCGCGCTGTTCTCAACGCCGGTGGCGAACATGAAGCCTGTCATGGCGGCGACTAGACGGCGGTCGCCAGGCCTCCGATGAGCGGCGCTCGATGCACCATCAGCAACGCCACGCCCGCGGCGATCAGATCGATGCCCACGATCACGCCGACCACTACCGTCCCGCCGACCGCGCCGAGCGTCAGGATCAGCGCCGCCAGCAGCAGATCGAGGACGCCCGATCCGAGCAGGAAGGCCCATCGGGAGGACCCGCGCTTCCGCTGGTCCATCGACAATCCGATCAGCGTGACGCCGTCGAGCAGCAGGTAGGCGCCGATCAACAGCACCAGCCCCGCCGCGCCGGCCAGCGGGTTGAACAGGATGAGCAGGCCGACGAGGAGCGCGATGACCGCCGACAGCACGCTCCAGCCGCGGTGGACATGGACGCCGCCGCCAAGCGCGGTCGCCAGACCGATCGCGCCGCTGATCATCAGGATGACGCCGATGATCGTGGCGACGAACAAGCCCGCGAACAGCGGCGTCACGATGGCGGCGATCCCGAGCAGGATCAGCAGAACCGCCTCCACGATGAGCAGGGGCGAGCGGGTGGGCGCGACGGCCATGGCGGATGTCTCCTCGCCGACCCAACGAGTGGGGCCGAAGAGCGTTCAATGGACGTCGGTCAGCCCTGTCGCTGTTCGACCAGCCGTCCGTCCTCAAGCGCAAACACCCGGTCCATGAAATCGGCCAGGTGCAGGTTGTGGGTGGCGATCAGGCAGGCCACGCCGGTCAGCCGCGCCAGGTCGAACAGGCTCTGGAACACTGCGCCCGACGTCGTGGGGTCGAGGTTGCCGGTGGGCTCGTCGGCCAGAAGCAGGCGCGGACGATTGGCGAGCGCCCGCGCCACCGCCACCCGCTGCTGCTCGCCGCCGGACAGCTGCGCCGGTTGATGCTCCAGCCGGTCACCGAGCCCGAGCTGGGTCAGCAGTTCGGCCGCCCTCGCGCGGGCGGCGGGACGCTTGGCGCCGGTGATCATCTGCGGCAGGGCTACGTTGTCGAGCGCGCTGAACTCCGCCAGCAGATGGTGGAACTGGTAGACGAAGCCGACGGCGCCCAACCGCAGACGCGAGCGCGCGCGATCGCCGAGCGCGGTGCAGTCCACCCCCGTCACCGCGACCTGGCCGGCGCTCGGATGCTCCAGCAGGCCTGCGGCGTGGAGGAGGCTCGACTTGCCCGATCCGGACGGCCCGATCAGGCCGACGATCTCGCCGGGATAGACGTCGAGGTCCACGCCCTTCAGCACCGTCAGGTCGCGCCCGGCGCCGGTGACGTAGGTGCGCGTGACGCCGCGCAGCGACAGGACGGGATCGGTCATGCGGGGGGGCGTGCTGCAAGACGCGCTCCTCTGGAGCGCTCCTCGACAGGACGAAAACGGGCGTTCACACGAAGCTTCGTCATTGTGAGGAGCGGCGAAGCCGCGTCTCGAAGCCCGCAGACCGTTTTACTCATAGCGTAGCGCCTCCACCGGATCGAGGCGCGAGGCGCGCCACGCCGGCGGCAGGGTGGCGATGAAGCTCATCAACAGCGCCCAGAAGATCACCAGCCCCACCTCGCTCCAGTCGATGCGCGCCGGGATGCGCGACAGGAAGTAGACGTCGGACCCGAACAGCGAGCGGTGCAGAACCGCCTCCAGCGCCGACTGGATCGGATCGATGAAGGCGCAGAACAGCGCGCCGACGATCAGGCCCACCGCCGTCGCCGAGGCGCCGATCAGCGCCCCGCACATGAAGAACACCCGCAGGATCGAGCCCTGGCTGGCGCCCATGGTGCGAAGGATGGCGATGTCGCGGCCCTTGTTCTTCACCAGCATGACCAGCCCTGAGATGATGTTCATCACCGCTATCGCCACGATCAGCATCAGGATCAGCCGCATCACCGCGCGTTCGACCTCCAGCGCGTTGAAGTAGCTCTTGTTCTGCTCGCGCCAGTCGCTGACGATCCCATCTGGACCGGCGGCGCGCTCGATCAGCGGGCGCAGGCGGTCGATGTGGTCGGGATTGTCGATGTTGATCTCGATCTTGTCGACCGTGTCGCCGCGCCCGAAGAACAGCTGCGCCTGGGCCAGCGGCATGTAGACGAAGCTGGAATCGTAGACGCTCATGCCCACCGTGAAGAGCCCGTCCACCGTGTAAGCCTTGCGGTTGGGCGCCGAGCCGAAGGCGGTGTCCGCGCCGCTGGGCGAGATGATCGTCAGGCTGTCGCCGGGCTTAACGCCGAGCTGCGTGGCGAGGCCGGACCCGGCCATGACCAGGTCGCCGCCGTAGTCGCCCTGGCCGAAGCCGTCGAGCGAGCCCTCCTTGATGTTGGCGGACACGATCCTGGTGTCCTTCAGATCCTGTGCGGTCACGCCGCGCACGATGGCGCCGGATACCTGTTCGGGCCCCTGGACCAGGGCCTGCGCCTCCACCACCGGCAGCGCCTGGGTCACGCCGGGAAGGGCGCGCAGCCGCGCGAGCAACGCCTGGCGCCCAGGGCCGTTGACGGCGGGTCCGGTGACGAAGGCGTCGCCGTTGAAGCCCAGCATCCGCCCGACAAGCTCGGTGCGAAAGCCGTTCATCACGCTCATCACGATGATCAGCGTCGCCACGGCGAGCGCAATGCCGATGAAGGAGATGACCGACACCAGCGCCACGCCGCCGTCCCGGCGCTTGGCGCGCAGGTAGCGCAGCGCCAGCGAGCGCTCCCACAGCCCGAAGGGCGAGGCGTCAGTCATGGATTTGGCGTCCGGCTGCAGCCTCGTCCTTCGACAAGCTCAGGATGAGGCTGACTGCTGAGCTCGTGAGAAATCTCGCCAACGGAGTCTCGGCTCTTCGCCTCATCCTGAGCCTGTCGAAGGACGAGGCGAACGCACGTCCGGTCACGCGCCCAGCGCCTTCAGCGCATCGGCCAGCGGCAGGGTCTGCTTTTCGCCCGTGGCGCGGCGTTTCAGTTCGACGACGCCGTCCTTCAACCCCTTGGGCCCGATCACCAGCTGCCAGGGCAGGCCGATCAGGTCCATGGTGGCGAACTTGGCGCCGGGCCGCTCGTCGGTGTCGTCCAGCAGCGGCGCCTTGCCGGCGGCGGTCAAAGCCACATAGGCCTGCTCGCAGGCGGCGCTGACCTCCGCATCGCTTGGACGCAGGTTGACCACCGCCACGTCGAACGGCGCCACCGCGTCGGGCCAGATGATCCCCGCCTCGTCGTGGCTGGCCTCGATGATGGCGCCGAGCAGGCGCGAGACGCCCACGCCGTAGGAGCCCATCTGCGCCGGCGCCTCAGCCCCGTCGGGCGTGGCGACCATGGCGCGCATGGGCCTGGAATACTTGTCGCCGAAGAAGAACACCTGCCCGACCTCGATCCCCCGCGTGGCGATGCGGCGGTCTTCCGGCGTCTCGGCCTCGAAGCGCGCGGCGTCGTGGACGTCTTCGGTGGCGGCATAGGGCGCGGTCCACCGGTCGATGATCGGCGTCAGGTCGCCGCCGTAGTCCACGTCTTCGGGCGGGATCGGCAGGTCGAGCACGGCGCGGTCGCAGTAGACCGCGCTCTCGCCGGTGTCGGCCAGCACGATGAACTCGTGGCTGAGGTCGCCGCCGATGGGTCCGGTCTCAGCCCGCATGGGGATGGCCTTCAGCCCCATGCGGCCGAAGGTGCGCAGGTAGGCCACGAACATGCGGTTATAGCTCGCCCGCCCCGCCGCCTCGTCCACGTCGAAGGAGTAGGCGTCCTTCATCAGGAACTCGCGCCCGCGCATGACGCCGAAGCGCGGGCGCTGCTCGTCACGGAACTTCCACTGCACGTGGTAGAGATTTTTCGGTAGGTCCTTGTAGGAGCGCACCGAGGCGCGGAAGATCTCGGTGATCATCTCCTCGTTGGTGGGGCCGTAGAGCAGCTCGCGCTCGTGCCGGTCGGTGATGCGCAGCATCTCCTGGCCGTAGTCGTCGTAGCGCCCGCTCTCGCGCCACAGGTCGGCGAGCTGCAGGGTGGGCATGAGCAGCTCGATGGCGCCGGCGCGGTCCATCTCCTCGCGCACGATCTGCTCGATCTTGCGCAGCACCCGCAGGCCCAGCGGCAGCCAGGCGTAGATGCCCGCCGCCTCCTGGCGGATCATGCCGGCGCGCAGCATCAGGCGGTGGGAGACGATCTGGGCTTCGGAGGGGGTCTCCCTCAGCACGGGCAGGAAGTAGCGCGACAGGCGCATGGATGACCTTGGGCGGGGGACGACTGAGCAATCGAGCTTTATCCGCCGAGCCTTGCGCATCAAAGGGAAAGCTTGCGGCCGGAAAGAGGTGGCGTCGCGCTGCAGCTCCCTCTCCCTGAGCTGTGAGAGGGAGTTCAGGACGGCAGGTAGGGGATCGGGATCAGGCCGAACTGCACGACGACCCAGATGATCGCGGTGATGACGGCGGCGACCCAGGTCGTGGTCAGCGCCTTCCTCTTCAGGTTGGGATGCACCGGGGCGCCGGGATCGCCGCCGTCGGCCACATGGGTGCCAGCCTCGGCATGGCTGCGCGAACCCAGCGGCAGGATGGCGAACAGCGCGATCCACCAGACCACGAAGTAGATGGAGATCGTCCAGAGCGGGCCCATGGCCGATTGCTCTCGGCCCTTAAAGCGGCGGGATCAAGGGCGGCGGCGCAGGCGGGAACAGAGTGGCAACCTGGGGAATGGCCGGCCGACGAAACGGATGATAGCGGAAGGGTGATCTTTGACACGGCCCGTCCGGCTCCGAAGAGGCTGACGGACGAGAGGCCGAACTGGCAAGGCCGGACCGCTTCAGGTCCCGTCGTTTAACGCCGGAGCTCAGTGCGCCAGCGTCTGCATCAGCTCGACCAGGACGCCGCCCGTATCCTTGGGATGCAGGAAGAGCACCGGGACGCCGTGGGCGCCGATCCGCGGCTCGCCGGTCCCGAGCACGGCGGCGCCGCGGGCCCGCATCTCGTCGCGGGCGGCCAGGATGTCGGAGACCTCGAAGCAGAGGTGGTGCTGGCCGCCCTTGGGGTTCCTGGCCAGGTAGGCGTGCAGGGGCGACGCCTCGCCGTAGGGCTCAATCAGCTCGATCTCGCTGTTGGGCAGGGTGACGAAGCTGACCCAGACCCCCTGCTCGGGCAGGGCGCGGCGCTCGGTGATGACGGTAGCGCCGAACAGCTCGCGGTAGAGCGTGGCGCTCTCCTCGATCGACGGCGTGGCGACGCCCACGTGGTTCAGCCTGCCGATCATGATCTCGCTCCCAACCTTGGTTCCTCTATCTCCCCCTACGCGCAGCGTGGGGGGGTACGGCCGAAGACCGAGAGGGGGCGCTCGGCGCAGCCGGGCGAGCCACGGATATCGAGGCTTCTTCCACGCTATCGCGCGGTCCCTCCGTCGGGTCCGCCGACACCTCCCCATCTGCGATGGGGAGGATGACCGCTCCCACTCACAGCCGCGTCACCAGGGTCTCCACTACCGGACGGCGCGACCAGATGCGCTGGGAGGCGCGCTTCAGGGCGCGGCCGACGGCCTTGCGCACCGCGGTGTCGTCGGCGCGGTCTTCGGCGCTGAGGTCCTCCACCGCGTCCTCGGCATCCTCGGCCAGATCCTCCAGCACGTCCTTGAGCGGATAGTCGCTGGCCGCCGGCAGGCCGATGGCGCGCACCTCGGCGTCGGCGGCGAGCTTGTTCTTGGCCGACAGGGTGACGGCCACCATCAGCACGCCGTTGGCGGCGGCGTGGCGGCGCTCGCGCAGGGGCTCGCTGTTCTCCGGCGTCAGCACGCCGCCGTCCAGGAACAGACGGCCCGACGGGACCTCGTCGAGGATGCGAGCGGGTCCGGGGGCCAGCCGCACCACCTCGCCGTTCCGTGGCGCGATGGCCTCGGGCACGTTATGCTCCTGGGCGAAGGCCAGGTGCTCGACTAGGTGGCGGCGTTCGCCGTGGGTCGGGATGGCGATCTTGGGCCGCGCCCAGCGGTACATCTGGGCCAGTTCGTCACGGCAGGGGTGGCCGGAGACGTGGATGCCGGGGTGGTCGTGGTCGGTGTAGATGCGCACGCCCCGGTCCGACAGGCGGTTCTGTAGGTTGCGGATCGGGATGTCGTTTCCGGGAATGACGCGGGAGGAGAAGACCACGCTGTCGCCGGCGCCGAGCCGGAGGTGCGGATGGGTGCCCTGGGCGATGCGCGACAGGGCCGCCCGCTCCTCCCCCTGGCTGCCGGTGCACAGGAACAGGATGTGGTCGTTGGGGAAGTGCTTGGCTTCGGTGTCGGGCACGAAGGCCTGTACGTTCTCCAGCAGGCCGACGGAGTGGGCGGCGGCGGTCATGCGGTGCATGGAGCGGCCGAGCAGGCAGACGCGCCGCCCGCACGCCTCCGCCGCCCGGATCACGCTGTCCATGCGGGCGACGTTGGAGGCGAAGCAGCCCACCGCCACCTTGCCCTTCAGGGGCGCGATCAGCTTGTTCAAGGCGATGCGCACGTCGGCCTCGGACCCGGCCGAGCCCTCCTGGAACACGTTGGTGCTGTCGCACACCATGGCTAGCACGCCCTCGTCGCCGATGCGACTCAGCTTGGCGCTGTCGGTCGGCGCGCCCAGGACCGGCTCGGGATCGAGCTTCCAGTCGCCGGTGTGCAGCACGACGCCCAGCGGCGTAGTGATGGCCATGCCGTTCGGCTCTGGGATCGAGTGGGTCATCGTGATCAGCTCGATGCCGAACGGGCCAATGTCGAAGCGGCCGGACATCGGGACCTCGATGATCTTCACCTGATCCGCCAAGCCCTTCTCGCGCAGCTTCTCGCGCACCAAAAAGGCGGTGAAAGGGGTGGCGTAGACCGGCGCCTTGATGCGCGGCCACAGCCAGCCGATGGCGCCGACGTGGTCCTCGTGCGCGTGGGTCAGCACGATGGCCAGGATGTCCGGACGGATCGTCTCGAGATAGGCCGGGTCGGGGGTGATGATCTCCACCCCCGGCGTCGTCTGGTCGCCGAAGGTGACGCCGAGGTCGACCACGATCCATTTGCGCTGCTTGGGAGGGCCGAACCCGTACAGGTTCAGGTTCATCCCGACCTCGTTGGAGCCGCCGAGCGGCAGGAAGACGAGGTCGTCGGTGTCGGAGTGCTTCATCTAGTCCTTAGATTGCCGTTGCGGCGTACGATTTCCAGCAGGCCCCGCAGGGTCAATTCGGGATCGAAGGCGTCGATCCGGGTCGTGGCGCCTTCGAAGAGGGAGGCTACGCCGCCGGTGGCGATCGCCCGCATCGGCTGGCCGTATTCGGCGCGGATGCGGTCGATCAGCCCCTCGATCAAGGCGACGTATCCCCAGAATACACCCGATTGCATGGCTTCGACAGTGCCCCGGCCAATCACGTTCGCCGGCCGGGCGATGGCCACGCGCGGGAGCCTGGCGGCGGCGGAGTGCAGCGCCTGCATGGACAGGTTGATGCCGGGCGAGATCACCCCGCCCTCGAACCCGCCGTCGGCGCCCACGATGTCGAAGGTGGTGGCGGTGCCGCTGTCGATCAGGATCAGCGGGCCGCCGAAGCGGATGAAGCCGCCGATGGCGTTGACCAGGCGGTCGGCGCCGGCCTCGGACGGCTTGTCAATTCGCACGTCGATGCCGAGCTCGACGTTCTCGCCGACCACGAGCGGTTCGACCTTGAGATAGCGCCGGGCGAGATTGCGCAGGTTGAACACCGATTGCGGCACGACGCTGGAGACGATGCAGTCGCCGATCTGGCCCAGCCGCATGTCCTGCATGCTGAGCAGCTGGTGCAGCCACACCGCGTATTCGTCGGCGGTGCGCTGGGCGTCGGTCGCGGTGCGCCACTGCGCGATCCAGCTCGCTCCGTCGTGGAGGGCGAAGGTGGTGTTGGTGTTGCCCTGCTCGATGGCTAGCAGCATGGCGGACCGCGTTTAACTACAGTCTCATTCCCCCCATCTAGGGGGAAGGGCGTCACCTCACCTCTCCGGCGAAGAAGACGTCGCCGGCGGTGATCCGCCTTGCGCGCCCATCGGCCAGCCGCAGCCTCAGCGCGCCATCGGCCTCCAGCGCCTCCGCCACGCCTTCCACCGTCTCGCCGTCCAGCGCCGCCACGCAGGCGCGGC
>CAXTUT010000045.1:0-12785 GCA_964247465.1 uncultured Caulobacteraceae bacterium
GCCCCTGGCTGGAGCGCCGGGCGCGGGCTCAGTCTTCGTCCGCTTCGCCGTCCCCGCCGCCGCTCTGCATCTCCGACCTGACCGGGGCGTGATTGAGCATCGCCACGAGCAGCGCCCCGCCTACGACATTGCCGCAGAGGGTGGGCGCGAAGAAGCGCCACGCCCAGTCCCCCAGCCCCGCCTGGCCCTTCAGCACCGCGTAGGCGGCCTCGGTCGAGCCGGCGATGACGTGCGGCAGCTCCGCCACGCCCACCACGTAGGTGATCAGCACGATGATGAGCAGGCGCGCGGAACCGGCGCTCGGCAGCAGCCAAGCCGTGAGCGCGATCAGCCATCCCGCCAGGACCGCCTTCAGCGCCATCCCCCAGAAGGT
Organism: uncultured Caulobacteraceae bacterium; assembly: GCA_964247465.1. GTDB lineage: Bacteria > Pseudomonadota > Alphaproteobacteria > Caulobacterales > Caulobacteraceae > CAHJWH01. Next base: position 374 of record CAXTUT010000045.1, read on the forward strand.
CTCGTGCAGGGTCATGGCCGCCAGCGCGGACAGGGCGGGGGCGACCTCCGGCTTGAAGGGCGCGCCGAACGCCAGCAGCGCCGCGAAGGCCCAGGTGCCCGCAAGGTTGGCGCCCAGGACCCAGCCCCAGACCCGCAGCGTCCGCAAGAGCGTGGGGAGGTCGCGCCGGGTCAGGGTCGGCAGCAGGGCGCTCAGCGTGCTCTCCGTGAACAGCTGCTGTCGGCCCAGGATGACGATGAGAAAGCCCACCGTATAGCCCGCCGCCGCGACCAGCTTGCGCCAGGGCGCATCCGGCAAGGCGCTCTGCAGCAGCGCCTCGGTCAGGAAGGAGAAGCCCATGGACAGCCCCGCCGCCAGGCCCGACCAGACCAGCGCGTCCGCGCCCCGCTCCAGCGCCGCCTCTCCCTCCTCGCGGATGATCTCGTGGACCACGCGCGCGGCGAGGGGCGCGTTATCGCCGGCCTGCGCCTGCTCGCGCGCGTCGAGGTGGGGCGAGTCGGAACCGGCGGCTTCGGGCATCGGGCTTTCCTAGGCCTCGCGCGTGGAGGGCCGGTGATCAGAGCGCGTCCAGGATGGCCGGGCGCTCACCATGCCCCCAGCTCCCGCAGCTTCAGCGCCAGCTCGCGCGGCATCGCGGCGGCGTCGTCGCCCGTCTCCAGGTCCGGCGGCGCCTCGTGGGCGGGCAGGTAGCGCCAGCCCTGGAAGGGCCGCCGCGCGACCGGGGCGACGCGCACGACGTCCTCGGCCACCACGATCTCGCAGCGGCTGGCCTTGCCCTCGCCCACCGTGTCCACCCGCACGATCGGCTGACGGCAGAGGATGGCGCCCTTGAACACGCGGTAGATGGAGCCGCCGTCCTCCAGCTCGTCGGCGCGCTTGGGCGTCTGGCGGGTGCGCACCTTCCACTCGCCCTCGCCCGCCGCCCGGTTGGCGCCCCGCCAGGCGAGCAGGTCCTCCACCGTCTCCGCGCCGACGACCAGCTTGATCAGATGCAACGCCACGCGGTCCAGATAGGCCACCGCCGCCCTGCGGCAAAGCGCGAAGGAACCTCACATCGGGTTCAGCGCCAAGACCAGCAGTCCTGACAGCAAGGTGGCGAACAAGGCCATGGTCGAGACCCATAGGAACAAAGCCTTGCCGACGGCCCCCACGCGGCTCGATCCATACGCGCCTCGCAAGATGAGGTAGAGGTTAGCCGGCGTCCAGACGATCGCGCCGGTCATCGTCACAGCCCGCACCGGCTCAGGGAGTATCCAAACGACTGCCCACACCAAGAAGCAAAACATTAGAAACTGCACGAGACAATCAAATGGTCATAAACATAGAACGCCTTCTTGTAAGCGTATAGTATTGTGAGCTGCGCCGCCAGGATGGGTAACATCAGGATGGAAAGGCGGTGCGCCCATTCAAAAACCAGCATCTGATAATATTCGTGGTTGTCAACGGCGCGGCCGATGTGCTGCTTTAACCAGCGATGCAGGCGCTAGGCGATTTATCTTCGCTGAGCGCCGCATCGCGCCTGCAGGTCCGCATCGCAGTTCAAGCATCGTGCATGCGTGTGCGCAGGCGTGGCGGCGGTTCCGCCTAAAGCCTCCGCCGCCAGGGCGTCCAAGGCCCCAAGTTCCAGTTCACCCGCGACCATGGCCAGCCCCCCGGCTCCGCTCGGGCGCAGCCTAGATCGCGCGAACGGCTTTGGCGATGCGGCTCACGGGTTCCAGCTCGGGCGGCGTTCGTCGAGGAAGGCCTGCAGGCCCTCGCGCGCTTCGGGCGTGACCGTCTGGCGGGCGTGGCGGCGGGCGGCGTCCTCCAGCACGGAGCGGTCGAGCGGGTGGTGGGCGACGTGGTCGACGAGCCGCTTGGCCGCCTCCACCGCCGAGGGCGCGCTGGCCAGCAGGTCGATGGCCAGCCGGTCCTGCGCCGCGTCCAGCGCCGAGACGTCCTCCACAACCTCGTCCACCAGGCCGATGCGCAGAGCCTCCGCTGCGTCGAAGCTGTGGCCCGAGGCGAACAGCCGCCGCGCCGTGCGCGCGCCCACCGCCTCCACCACGAAGGGCGCCAGCGCGCCGGGGCTGAGGCCGAGCCTGGCGCCGGCGAAGGCGAACAGGGAGGCGCGGGTGGCCACCGCGCTGTCGCAGGCGGCGACCAGGCCTGCGCCCACGCCCACCGCCGGACCCTCGACCAGGGCGACGGTGAGCGCGGGGATGGCGCGCAGCGCCTGCAGCATCTGGCCGACCTGCAGCGAATGCAGCCGCGCATCCTCCTCGGGCATGTCCAGCATTTCGCGCATCAGCTCCGGATCGCTGCCGATGCTGAAGCAGCCGCCAGCGCCGCGCAGGAACACCACGCGCACGCCCTGCGCCCCCTGCAGGGTGCTGAACGCCTCGGTCAGCGCTGCGACCTCCGCCGCGCCGATGGCGTTGCCGCGGCGGGGCCGCGCCAGCAGCACCACCGCCACGCCGTCGCGGGTGGCCTGGAGCTGGACGGCGGGATCGGGCGTCTCGTCCTGCACGTCGACGTATCGGGTCGTGATCGGCTCCATCGGGGGCTCCTGCAATCGCCTCTGGCTGGCGGCGCTGGCAGGGAATGGATCGGAGCGAGCGTGCGTTCCGCCGACCCTGCCTGCGCAGGTCGCGCGCGATTGAACGCCTGCGGGCGCGTGCTACACCGCGCCGCCGCCGATCCAGGAGACCTCATGACCGCCAACCGCACCGAGACCGACACGTTCGGCGCGATCGAGGTGGCGGCCGACCGCTACTGGGGCGCCCAGTCCCAGCGCTCGCTCGGCAACTTCAAGATCGGCTGGGAGAGGCAGCCCGCGCCGGTGGTCAAGGCGCTGGGCGTGGTCAAGCGCGCGGCGGCCGAGGCCAACATGGCGCTCGGCAAGCTCGACCCGTCCATCGGCGAGACCATCGTCAAGGCGGCGCAGGAGGTCGTCGACGGCAGGCTGGACGACCACTTCCCGCTGGTGGTCTGGCAGACGGGCTCCGGCACCCAGTCCAACATGAACGCCAACGAGGTGATCTCCAACCGGGCCATCGAGATGCTGGGCGGCGAGATGGGGTCGAAGACGCCCGTCCACCCCAACGACCACGTCAACATGAGCCAGTCGTCCAACGACACCTATCCGACCGCCATGCACATCGCCGCCGCCGAGGGCGTGGCCCGCGACCTGCTGCCGGCGCTGGCGCACCTGCATGCCGCGCTCAAGGCCAAGAGCGAGGCGTTCAAGGACATCATCAAGATCGGCCGCACCCATACCCAGGACGCAACCCCGCTCACCCTGGGTCAGGAGTTCGGCGGCTACGCGGCCCAGGTCTCCTCCGCCGAGCATCGCATCAAGCTGACGCTGGAAGGCCTCTACGAGCTGGCCCAGGGCGGCACGGCGGTCGGCACCGGGCTGAACGCGCCGGTGGGCTTTGCGGAGGCGGTGGCCGAGCGCATCGCCGAGATCACGCGCCTGCCCTTCGTCACCGCGCCCAACAAGTTCGAGGCGCTGGCCGCCCACGACGCCATGGTGTTCAGCCACGGCGCCATCAACTCCGCCGCCGCGGCCCTGTTCAAGATCGCCAACGACATCCGTTTCCTAGGGTCCGGCCCACGCTCGGGCCTCGGCGAGCTGAGCCTGCCGGAGAACGAGCCCGGCTCCTCCATCATGCCCGGCAAGGTGAACCCGACCCAGTGCGAGGCCCTGACCATGGTCTGCACCCGCGTCTTCGGCAACGAGACGACGATGACCATGGCCGGCGCGTCCGGCCACTTCGAGCTCAACGTGTTCAATCCGGTGATGGCTTATAGTTTCCTGCAGTCGGTGCGCCTGCTGGCGGATGCGGCGGTCAGCTTCACCGACAACTGCGTCGTGGGCATCCAGGCGCGCGAGGACAACATCAAGGCGGGGCTGGATCGCAGCCTGATGCTGGTCACCGCGCTGGCGCCCAAGATCGGCTACGACAACGCCGCCAAGATCGCCAAGACCGCCCACAAGAACGGAACCACGCTTCGGCAGGAGGCGGTCGGCGGCGGCTATGTCACCGACGCCGAGTTCGACGCGGCGGTGCGCCCGGAGAAGATGATCGCTCCAGGCTGATCGGCCCTTGTGCTAGGATCGTCTGTCATGGCCGACGACCTCTACGAGCGCGACTTTTTCCTGTGGACCCAGGCGCAGGCGCAGGCGCTGCGCGCGTGCGCAGGCGGCTCCAACGTGCTCGACTACGAACATCTGGCCGAGGAGGTGGAAGACTTGGGCAGTGCGCAACGCAACAAGGCGGAAAGTTTCGTGCGCCAGATCATAGCCCATCTCTACAAGCTGTCCGCCTCGCAGAACCTGGACCCGGTCAACCATTGGCGCGGCGAAATCCTTGAGCTGCGTATCAACCTGCGAAGGCCGCTGACCAAAGCCATACGCAACGAACTCGAAGCAGACCTGGAGAGTATCCACCAGAACGCGCTGACCATCGCGGAAGCGCGCATGGACGTCTACGAGCCCGGCGTCGTGATCGACGGCGCGCTCCGCTGGTCCCTGCCGCAGGTGCTGGGCGAGGCGGACGATCCGCTGCCGCCCCGCCGGCCGCGTTAGGCGCATGGTGGATCAGGGTCCGGACATGAAGCGCGCGTCGGCTCTGCAGCGGCGCGCCCTGCTCGGCGGGGCCAGCGCCCTTCTGCTCTCAGCGCCCGGCGCGCGAGCCGCCGCCGCCAAGCCGAAGGTGGCCATCGTCACCGACCACGGGACGATCGTGGTGGAGCTGGAAGCGCAGAAGGCGCCGCTGACCTCGGCCAACTTCCTGCGCTACGTCGACGCCAAGAAGTACGACGACGGCTCCTTCTACCGCGCCGCTCGCACGCCGGGAGCTCCGAAGGAGGGCACCATCGTGGGCGCGCCGGGGCCCAAGGTGCATCCCTTCCCGCCCATCGCCCACGAGAGCACGACCCAGACCGGCCTGCGCCACCTTACCGGGACGATCTCGCTCGGACGCTTCGATCCCGGCTCGGCGACGGACAACTTCTTCATCTGCGCGAGCGCGGAGCCCTATCTGGACGCGCATCCGGGGGCCAAGGGCGACAACCTGGGCTTCGCCGCCTTTGGGCAGGTGGTTCGCGGCATGGCCGTGGTGCACAAGATCCTGGCGCTGCCGACCAACGGCGCCTCGCAGTTCAAGGACCAGCGGGGCCAGTGGTTGAAGCCGCCCGTGCCCATCGTCAGCATGCGGCGGGCCTGAGCGTTAAGCCCTACCTCGCTTCGCTCAGGGCGTGATGACCAGAAGCGAGGAGGTGGCCGAGGCGAGCAGGCGGCCCGAGGCGTCGGTCAGCCTGGCCTCGGCGAAGGCGGCGCGGCGGCCGAAGCTGACCACCTTGCCCTCCGCGCGCACCCGGCCGGTCTGGCGGGTCATGGCCTTGTGGTAGGCGACCTTCAGCTCCAGCGTGGTGTAGCCCTGGCCGGGCGCGAGCTTGGCGTGCACCGCGCAGCCGCAGGCGGAATCCAGCAGCGTCGCCGCATAGCCGCCGTGGACCGTGCCGATGGGGTTGTAGGCGCGAGCGTCCGGCGTCCCCTCGAACGCGGCGAACCCGTCCTCGATGGCCACGAGGTCGAAGCCCAGGGTCTCGCCGATTCCCGGACGGCGACCGAGCGCCATCAGGCTGCGCAGCTGCTCCAGCCCGCTGAGATGAGCCCCGACCTCGTCCACCATGCTCATCGCCCGATCTCCCACCGCTGCGCCTTGTGATCTATAGCCGCCAGGCGTCGCCTGCGTTCCGCCGGTCAGCCTGGCGGAGCTCCGGTGTCGAACAGGGCCGCGACCGCCTCCGGGCCGATCACGCGATACGCTCCGGGCGCCAGGTCCACCGGCAGCTCCAGGGCGCCGACGCGGTCGCGGTGCAACGTCTCCACATGGTTGCCGACGGCGGCGAACATGCGTCGGACCTGATGGTAGCGCCCCTCGGTCACCGTCAGCCAGGCGGCGGTGGGCGACAGCGGCTCCAGCGTGGCGGGCGACAGCGGCTTGTGCTCGCCCTCCAGCAGCAGGGTCCCCGAAGCGAACAGCGCGCCCTCGTCGCCACGCAAGGACCGGGCGAGCCCGATGCGGTAGCGCTTCTCCACATGGTTGCGGGGCGAGATCACCTTGTGCAGCAGGGCTCCGTCGTCGGTGAACAGCAGCAGGCCGGAGGTCTCCTTGTCCAGCCGCCCGATGCTCGACATCGCGGGCTCGCGTCGCCGCCAGCGCGCCGGCAGCCGCTCATAGACCAGAGGCCCCGCCTCCTTGTGGGAGCAGGTCTCGCCGCAGGGTTTGTGCATCAGCACCACCACGCCCGGCAGCGGGTCCAGCGGCCGGTCCTGCACCGTCATGCGCTCGGACAGGTCGGCCGTCAGCGCCAGCCGCTGCTCCGGTTCGCCGAGCGCTGCGCCGTCAAGCCGTACGCCGCCCGCCTGGACCAGTTGCTGCACCTCCCGACGCGAGCCGTAGCCCAGGTTGGCGAGCAGCCGGTCCAGCCGCAGCGTCGGGGCGGCCTTGCTCATCGGCGCGCCTCGAACACCTTGTAGCCGCCATGGTCGGCCCGCAGCGTCACCTCGGCGAACAGCTCCGCCAGCGCCGCCTCGTAGGGCAGGTGGCGGTTGGCCACCAGCCACAGCGCGCCGCCCTTGCGCAGGGCGCGCGCGGCGCGGCGGATGAAGGCTTGGCCCAGCGCGCGATCCTCGGTCCCGCCATCGTGGAAGGGCGGGTTGGTCACCACGAAGTCCAGCCCGTCCAGCTCAGCGTCCGACGGATCCGGCGCGGTGAGGTCCGCCCAATGCAGCGTGGCGCGCGGGTCATCCAGGTTGCGCCGCGCCGACTCCACCGCGCGGCCGTCCAGCTCGACGAGGCTGAGCGCGCGCACCTGCGGCGAGGCCAGCGCCGCGCGCGACAGGTGGCCTATGCCGCAGCCGAAATCGGCGCCCCGGCCCACCAGCGGCGGCAGGCTGCGGGCCAGCAAGGCCGTTCCAGGATCGATCCGGTCCCAGCTGAACACGCCCGGCTGGGACCACAGGCGCAGGGCGTCGACGAAGCGCAGCTCGCCGTCAGCCAGCGCCTGTGAAACGCCGGTCAGGACCTGCGGCCGTACGCAGGCGCACAGGCGGTGGTGGCGGCGCGCAGTCTCGCCGACGACGCAGCCGAAGCCCTCAAGCTCCTGGCGCAGGCGCGCGCCGCCCTTGTCCTTGGGCGCGAGCACGCTCAGCGCCCCGTCCACACGCAGAGCCAGCAGCGCGAGCGCGAGCTGGCGGCGACGCTCGAGCGTTCCCGGCGGCGCGTAGACAACCGCCCTGTCCAATCCCGCGCAGCGCTCCAGCGGCGTGGAGCCCGGCCGCAGCGGCGAGACCTGCAGCGCGCCCGGCGCGACCTCGACCAGGCCGGGCGGCGGCGCGCCGTACACGGCTGTCTGGACGGCGAGCGACACCGCGTGATGGTGCGGTTCCCGGAGCGCAGGCGCAACCCTTGCAAAGCTGGAACATGTATCTCCCCCTGAGCAGCGGGTGAAATTAATCTAGGCGCGCTTTAGGCAGGCTCCGGCTCAGGCCGTCGCGCTTGCGCGTTCATCTTGACGTAGTCGGGCTTGCCGGTTCCGAGCAGGGGCAGGGCGTCGACCACCTTCACCTCGCGCGGCAGGAAGAGTTCCGCCACGCCGTGGTCGCGGGCCCAGGCCTGCAGGCCGCGGGCGTCGGCGCCCTGCCGCGTGGTGAACAGCACCAGCGCCTCGCCCTTGCGCGGGTCGGGGCGGGCGACGACGGCGTGCTCCGCCTCGGGCCAGAGCGCGCGGGCGTAGCCCTCCACCGCGCCCAGCGACACCATCTCGCCGCCGATCTTGGCGAAGCGCTTGGCGCGCCCGCGGATCATCACGAAGCCGCCTTCGTCGATCTCCACGATGTCGCCGGTGTCGTACCAGCCGTCCCGCGGCGGCTCCAGCACGCCCGGCGCCTCGGCGCGGTAGTAGCCGGCCATGACGTTGGGGCCGCGCACCACCAGCCTGCCGCCCGCCTCGATCCCCTCCACGGGCTCCAGCCTGTGCTCCATCCCCGGCAGCAGCTGGCCGACCGAGCCCGCCTTGAAGTGCATGGGCGTGTTGACCGCGATCACCGGCGCGCACTCGGTAGCGCCATAGCCCTCCAGCAGGCGCAGGCCGAACTTGTCATAGTAGACCGCCCGGGTCTCGGGCTTCACCGCTTCCGCGCCGGCAAAGATGTAGCGCACGCTGCGGAAGTCGTAGGGCTGGGCCACCTTGGCGTAGCCGGCCAGGAAGGTGTCGGAGCCGAACAGGATGGTGGCGTTGGCGTCGTAGGCGAAGGCGGTCACCGTCGCGTAGTGCAGCGGGTTAGGGTAGAGCAGGGTGCGCACCCCGCTCAGGATCGGCAGCAGGGTCGCGCCGGTCAGCCCGAAGCTGTGGAAGATCGGCAGGGCGTTCAGCACCCGGTCGGTCGGGTTGAAGTCCACCCGCGCGGCCACCTGGGCGATGTTGGCCAAGATGTTGCGCGAGCTCAGCACCACGGCCTTCGGCGCGCCTTCCGAGCCCGAGGTGAACAGGATCACCGCCGGCGTGTCCGCGTCGCGGCGGCGCCGCTCCAGCCGGCCGGCGGTGCGTTCCGCGATCAGGCCGCCGAGCCGCGTCCAGGTCCCGATCCCTTCCGCCACCTCCTCCAGCCACACCATGCGCCGGCCGGAGTCCTCCAGCCGCGCCACCACCGCTTCGAGCTTGGCCTGCTCCACGAAAGCGTGCGAGCTGACCACGGTGGCGATCTCGGCCTCGTCGCAGGCGGCCTGCAGGTTGGCCGGCCCCGCGGTGTAGTTCAGCATGGCGCAGACGCGCCCATAGCGCTGCAGGGCGAAGAAGGTGGCGATGGCCGGATTGACGTTGGGCAGCATGACGCCGACCGCCTCGCCCTCCGCCGTCCCCTCGCAGAGCGCGTTCCCCAGCACCCGTGCGCCGATCAGCAGTTTGTCGAACGACAGCGGCTTGCGCTGGACGTCCTCCACCGCCGGCGCCTTGCGGCCGTGCACGGTGCGCGCGTCGAGCAGCGCCTGGTAGAGGGTGCGGTCGGTGTCGGTGGTGGCGAAGGTCATCTCGCTCATCGTCGCGTAGAGCTGCTCGGCGGCCAGCGCGCGGCGCTTTCGGAACGAGGGCTCGGCGTCCAGCTCCAGGCGGCGCGGCGCCAGCACGCTCAGCCTGATCTTGGGCAAGGCGCGCAGGCGCAGCTTGCCCTTCAGGTGCGAGAAGGCGGTGTATTGTGGACCGTCGATGCGCAACGGGATTATGGGGGCGCCGGTCTTGTCGGCCACCATGGCGGGGCCGGCGAAGACCTTCATCAGCGCGCCGGTGACGGTGATGCGGCCTTCGGGGAACATGACCACCGTGCGCCCTTCGCGCACCGCCGCGATCATCGCCTTGGCCGCCAGCGGGTTGGTGACATCCACCGGGAAGGCGTCGAAGAAGGGCAGGATCGGCTGCATCCACCAGACCTTGTAGATGGCGGTGTGCAGGGCGAAGCTCGGCCGGCCCGGCAGGAAGGCCCCGATCAGCAGCCCGTCGAGGTAGGAGACGTGGTTGCATACCACCACCGCGCCCTGACCGGGCTTGGGCGCATGCTCCAGCCCGCTGACCTCCACCCGGTAGAGCAGCCGCAGCAGGGCGCGCACCAGCGCCCTGGGCAGCGTCTGCGCCAGCGTGCGCAACAGCTTGGGGGGCGCCCCCAGACAGGCGGCGACGGCGACGGCCAGCGCCGACAGCCCCATGGCCGCGATCAGGCCGGCGATGCCCACGCCGAGCTTCAGCAGCCCGGCGGCCATCAGGATCGCCACGACCGTCAGCCCTGCGGTGACGATGTTGTTGGCCGCCAGGATGCGCGAGCGCTCCTGGTCCGGGCTGTCCTTCTGCAGGACGGCGTAGAGCGGGATCACGAACACACCGCCGCTAAGCGCCATGGCGGCGAGGTCGAACAGGATGCGCCAGGCGGAGAAGCTGGCGACGAAGCCTGCGATCCCCACGTCCTGCGCAGCCGGCCGGAACCCGCCCACCGCAAAGGCGAGGTCGAGCAGGAAGACGCCCAGCAGCAGGGCCGAGGCGGGGACGAAGCGCGCCGACACCTCGCCCTTCAGCAGCCGGTTGACCAGCAGCGAGCCCAGCGCCACGCCCACCGAGAACAGGGTCAGAAACAGCACAGCCACGTCCTGGCCCGCGTGCAGCACGCCCTTGACCAGCGGGATCAGCTCGCCCAGCAGCACCGCGCCGAGCGCGTAGAACCAGGCGATGGCCAGGATGGCGGACCAGACCGGTCGGATGGCCATGGCGTTGCGCACCAGCCGCCAGCTGACCGCGGGCACGTTCAGCTCCACGCGCGCGGACGACGCCGCGCCGGGGGAGGGCAGGATCAGCAGGCTGGCGGCCAGGCCCACCCCCGCCAGGGCGCAGGCGATCACCCCCGCTTCCCAGGGCTGGACCGTGCCCGCGGCCAGCTGGCCGGCGAGGATGGCGACGAAGCCGCCGGCCTCCATCACCCCCGTGGCGCCCAGGATCTCGCCGGGCCGCAGCTGCCGGGGCAGGATGGCGTATTTCAGCGGCCCGTAGACCGAGGAGTGCACGCCCATCAGGAACAGGGCGCAGAGCAGCACGCCGATCGACTGGGTCCAGAATCCGAGCAGCCCCAACGCCATGATCGCCACCTCCGCCAGCTTCACCAGCCGCACCAGGCGCGTCCGATCCCAGCTGTCGGCGAGCTGGCCCGCCAGCGCCGAGACCAGGAAGAAGGGCAGCACGAACACCCCTGTCGCCACCGTGCCGAGCAGCGCCGCCTTGTCTGGCGCGGCGCTATAGATCGTGTAGCTGGCCAGCACCAGCAGGGCGGTCTTGAAGATGTTGTCGTTGAACACGCCGAGCAGGTTGGTGACGAACAACGGCGCGAAGCGGCGTTTGACCAGCAGCGACAGTTCGGGCGCGGGCGAGGTCATCGGCGGCGGCTCCAGGCGCAAGCGACCGATTCCACTTGACGCCCCTAGAGCCAACCATGAAACTGAGCGGCGTTCAATATAATTCTGAACACCGCTCAGAGGGAGGCGGCATGGGCCGGCGATCCGACCACACGCGCAGCGAGCTGGAGGCCCTGTTCGTTACCGAGGGGCGTCGCCAGCTCGCCGAGGCCGGGCTGGCGCGCTTTTCCGCCCGCGAGGTCGCCAAGCGGATCGGCTACTCCATCGGCACGCTCTACAACGTGTTCGGCAGCTACGACGGGCTGATGCTGGCCATCAACGCGCGCACGCTCGTCCTGTGGGCGGAGCACCTGCGCGAGCGGCTGGCCGCGCCGGGCGAGGACCGCATCGAGGCGCTGGTCTTCGGCTACTTCGACTTCGCCACCGAGAACCCCAGGACCTGGATCGCCATCTACGAGCACCACATGGCCGACGGCGGCCCCGCGCCTGCGGACTACCAGGCGCTGGCCGCCGAGCTGATGAGCGTCGTCGGCGGCGAGATCGCGCGCGAGCTTCCGCACCTGGACGCCGAGGCGGTGGCGTCGCTCACCCGCTCGCTGGTCGCCACCGTGCACGGCCACTGCATCTTCGCCCTGTACCGCACCTTCAGCATGCTGGGCGAGACTGCGCCCGCCCACGCCGCCCTGGCCCGGGTGCGCGAGACCCTGGCCGCGGCGCGGAGCGCGTGATCAGCCCGCAGACTTGCGCCTAGATGCTCTCCCGCTGGGGGAGCTGTCGGCGCAGCCGACTGAGGGGGCTCTAGCTTGGCGAGGGCGGCGCATCCCCTCCACCGCTTCGCGGTCCCCCTCCCATAAAAGGCGAGGAGCAAGTGCGCGGTCGTCAGACCGCCGCGCCTACTCGTGGTCGGTCCAGAGCGCTTCGGCGTCCTTCTGGGTCTTGCTCAGCATCACTTTGTCGTCCGCCACGGTGGCGACCCAGCTCAGCGGGATGTAGCGGTGCTTGAAGCCGGTCTCCAGGTCCATCTTCGCGAGTTCGATCTGGTCGCCCTTCACGTGGTCGACGCGGCCGACGTGCTTGTCGTCGGAGCCGTGGACGTGCATGTGTTCCTTGATGAGCGACGTGTCGAGCATGGCTGTTCTCCTTGAGGGACGCTGTCGCAAACGGGGCGGCCGGGCGCGGGGTTGCGTAGCCCTGGCCGTGGCGAGCCTGCTCGCGGGCTGCCACGACAACCTGAGCGCGGCGACCGCGGCCGACGCCAACACCTGCTACACCCTGCCGACCGGCGCCACGACGCGCAAGGTGGCCATCTCCGGCGACGACGAGAACCTGGAGACCTGCGCCATGCACGTCGAAGGCTATCGCCTGCTGCACAGGTTGCCGGCCGCCACTGGCTTCTACGAGGACCACTACATCTTCAACACGCCGGCCGGCATCACCGCCGCCGCGGCGTCCGGCGACATCCACTTCAG
>CAXTUT010000046.1:0-12652 GCA_964247465.1 uncultured Caulobacteraceae bacterium
GCGAGGCCCTGATGACCGACATCGGCTTCACCGGCGGCGGCTCGGGCAAGGGCGTCGGCATGGTCTACATGGCCGGCAAGATCGACCACAAGATCGACAACGTCGGCATGGTCGACCACATCGCCGGCTTGGTGGAGCAAAAGGCGGCGGAGATTGAGGCGCAGAAGGCGGCGGCCGAAGCGCGCGACCCGATCCTGGAGCACATCGCGGCGGAGTAGGGGCGTCCGAAGGCGGGGCGCAGCTGATGCGCACGCACAACCATCGTCATCTCAAGCCACCCAAGCATCCTTGGCGGGAGAAGAGCCCGTCCGCCGTTCCGCCTGACGTTCAGGCCGCTCTACGCCAAGCCATGCTCCTCGAACACGTCGCGCCGGGTGACTTCAACGACCTGCTCTGGATCATGGCCCAGGAGTCGGGCGGACAGGTGAACGCCACGAACCCGGCTTCGACCGCGGGCGGCGTCTATCAGTTGCTGCGCGCGCAGTACGACCTCTATCCTCACGGCGAAGCGTCTCTCGGCAACGCCGTGGAAGAGTGCCAAGGCGGGATACACTACATCCTGGGCCGCTATCACACCGCCAAGCTGGCGCGCGCCTTCTGGGAGACGCACCATTGGTATTGAACGGGCTGGCCGCGATGCTGGCGGCGATGGCGCTCCCGAACGCTGGCACAGCTTCACCTAGGGCTTTCAGCAGCTATCCTGTGGCTGTCACCAAGGTCGCTCGGCGTTCGCCTTTGCAGTTCAGGTCAGTGCTGAGCCGTCGCTACCGGACCGACCTACGGGAGGCCGCGACCGGGCCGGTCAATTTCGCGGGCCACTACGTGCTCACGTCCATCGGCTGTGGTGCAGGGTGCGTGCAGGTCGCCGCGATAGACGCTGGCGCGGGTTCGGTCACTTGGCTGCCGCCGACAGTCTGCTGCTGGCCCCTGTCGATCACCGAGCCCCTGGAGTACCGCCGCGACAGCCGCCTGCTGGTCGTCCACGGCGCGCTGAACGAGAAGGGGGCGGGCACTCACGCCTTCTTGCTGAACGGCGGCCGCTTCGCACTTGTGTTACGCAGGGGTCTCGACCAGCCCAGATGATCGACACTGGCTTCACCGGCGGCGGCTCGGGCAAGGGCGTCGGCATGGTCTATATGGCCGGCCGAAGCGCGCGACCCGATCCTGGAGCACATCGCGGCGGAGTAGGGTGTTGCGAGGCGTCGCATCCGTTGGCCTGGATCGTGATCGCTTGGCTGTGACCTAGCTTCTTGCGAGGTGTTGCGCGCCGGCGTTTCAGGGCAAGCTGAGGGGCGATTCGCGCCCTCAGGAGTGCGCCTCCTTGGCCACGCCGTCTTCGCACATGTGGTATGTCAGCGCCGCCGGCGGGGTCTGGGGTCCGTATGAAGAGGCGCGTGTCGCAGCCTTCGTGTCCGAAGGCCGCGTGAGCGCTGACACGCTGGTGTCCCCCTGGGCGCAGGGGCCGTTCGCACCGGCGGCGGACAGCGCGGAGTTCACGCCGCTGTTCAAGGCCCTGGCGACCCGGCCCGCATCCCCGCATCCGCTCACGCGCAGAGTCGCGCCGACCGCCGCGCTCATGCCCGACCGCCCGGCGCCGGCCCGCGTCGCCGCTCAGGCGATCGCTATCGCTTCCGTCGCGACCTTGCGAGACCCGGAGCCGGTCGCCGTCCGGTCCGACGCAGCCTTGCGGCCCCTGCTGGTCTGGGCCCAGCTTTCCGCCCAGACGTCGGCGGCGTTCCAGGCGGCGCTCACGTCGGTGGGGCCGGGGGTGGCGATCCGTCCGGGCCTTTGGCTGGTGCAGGCGCGCACGGGCGCGGCGGCCCTGCGCAACCGGCTTTCGCGTCACTTGGGCGCCACCGACGCGCTGCTGGTGGTGGAGGCCACGGCGGATCAAGCCGCCTGGTTCAATCTGGACCCCGAACGTGACCGCGAGTTGAGACGCCTCTGGAACGGTTCCTGAGTGAGCCTGCCGTCTCCGAAGGAGCGTTCTTCACGAATTTGCCGGCAATCCCCGTCAAGTCGTTCCTTGCCTGCGTCACGGCCTTAGACATCAAGTATAATTAGGATGTTCCGGCAGTCTTCTGAGCCTTTATATTTCTGACATAGTGCAGGATTGGAACCGCTTAACCCTTGGGAAAGCACCTGCTAGCATCTTTGACGTAGCGATTCGCATGCGTGATGCGACTCGCTGAGGCGAGGTGAACGTGGGTGGATCTGCGTGCCGGAGGCTGATGCGGCCTCCCCCTGCAGCGTCTTGGGGCGAGAGCCCCGGGCCCTCTGACTCCTTCGCCGCTCCCCAGGGACGCCGCCTTCGGGCAGCGTCCCTTTTTCTTGTCTTCTTCCTGGCTCCATGGAGGACTGCATGACCAAGCGTGCCCTGAAGCGTCTTGTGCGTGACGGCGAGTTTGACGGCCCGCAAGCCGAGGACCGCTTCGCAGACGACAAGATCAGACGGCTGCCTTTGGACAGGACATGGTCGCCGCTCGGCCCCGCCCGCGACGAAGCGGCGCGCGACCAGAGCTATGTCAAGACGCTGCGCCCACGCTCCATCGGCCAGGGTCGCCTGCTTGAGGCGGTGGACGCCAAGAGCCTGGTGATGGCGCTGGGGCCGGCCGGCACGGGCAAGACCTATCTGGCCATCGCCAAGGGGGTGGAGGCGCTAGAGGCCGGCCAGGTCGGCCGCATCGTGCTGTCGCGTCCAGCGGTGGAGGCGGGCGAATCGCTGGGCTTCCTGCCGGGCGACATGGAGGAGAAACTCGCGCCCTACCTTCGTCCGCTTTACGACGCTCTGTCGGATCGCCTGTCGATGAAGCGGGTCAAGGCGCTGATGGCCGAGGGCTTGATCGAAATCGCGCCCATCGGTTTCATGCGCGGCCGCACGCTGAACAACGCCTATGTCGTCATCGACGAGGCGCAGAACTGCACCTATGGCCAGCTGAAGATGCTGCTGACCCGGCTCGGCTGGAACTCCACCATGGTGATCACCGGCGATCCGGCGCAGTCGGACCTGCTCCCGGGCGTCTCTGGCCTGGCCCAGGCCGCCGAGCGGTTGGACGGGCTGGCCGATGTGGCCGTGGTGCGCTTGGCGGAGGTCGACATCGTGCGCCATCCGCTCGTGGCGGAGATGCTGGGCGTGTTGTGACCGGACCGTAGACGGTATCTTACCGACCTGCGACCACGGGCTGACGCGATTTGGCGATGAGACGGCTGGAGGACTGGTCGGGCGCGAGCTCGACCAGTTCGACCCGTCCGCCCCAGCCCAGCACCAGGTCGGCGCCCACCACCGTCTCCACCGTGTAGTCGGCGCCCTTCACCAGCACGTCCGGTCGGAGCGCGCAGATCAGGTTCAGCGGCGTGTCCTCTTCGAACAGCACGACGAGGTCCACCGACCGGAGCGCGCCCATGACTTCCGCACGCGCGAGCTCGCTCTGGATCGGCCGCTCGGGTCCCTTCAGTCGCGATATGGAGGCGTCGGTGTTCAGACCCACCACCAGGCGGTCGCAGAGCGCGCGCGCGGACGCCAGCAGCTTGATGTGACCAGGATGCAGCAGGTCGAAGCAGCCGTTGGTGAAGCCCACCCGCAGGCCCGCGCGCCGCCAGTCGAGAGCCACGTCGGATGCTTGGCTAAGCGGGACGAGTTTGCCGGCCGCCAGCGGCTCATCGGGTCCGTGCAGCAGGGCGAGGTTCAGCTCCTCGGGCGTGGCGCAGGCGGTGCCGCTCTTGCCCACCACGACCGACGCCGCCGCATTCGCCAAGTGAGCGGCGTCGACCATGTCCGCGCCGGCGGCGAGGGCGAGGGCGGCCGCCGCGATCACAGTGTCTCCGGCGCCGGAGACGTCGCGCACCACCTTCGCCCGCGCCGGGTCGCGCCAGGGCATCGCGCCGGCCTGGTAGAGGCTCACCCCGTGCTCGGAGCGGGTGAGCAGCACGGTTGCCCCGGTGAGCGCCGTCACCGCCTCTCCCGCCCGGTCGCAGGACGCGTCGCTCTCGCAGTCCTCGCCCGTCGCCAGCCGCATCTCCTTGCGATTGGGCGTGAGCAGGCGCGCGCCCTGGAACAGTTTGAGGTCCGCCCGCTTGGGGTCGACGGCGACCGGCACACCGGCCGCCTGCGCCGCCGCGATGACCGCGCGGACGACGGCCGGCGAGACGACGCCTTTGGCGTAGTCCGACAGCACCACCGCGCCGCACCCCGCCATGCGCGCCCGGACGGCCTCGACCACCAGCCGCTCCGCCGCCTCGTCGAGCCCGATCCGTTCCCAGTCGGCGCGCAGCAGGTGCCGGTCGCCGCCCAGGTACCGGGTCTTGCGCGTCGTGGGCCGCCCCGGCAGGCGCACCATGGCGTCGGTGACCGCGCCGGCGGCCGTCACCAGGGCGGCGAGTTCCAGCCCGGCCGCGTCTTGGCCGACGACGCCCACGAGCACGGCGTCTCCGCCGAGCGAGGCGATGTTGGCGGCCACATTGGCGGCGCCGCCCGCCATGGTGCGCTCCTCGGTCACCTCGACCACAAGCGCGGGAGCCTCCGGCGACACGCGCTCCACCCGCCCGGAGACGAAATGGTCGAGCATGACGTCGCCGACCACCAGCACCCGGCGGCCCTGTATGGCGTCGATCAGCATGGCGCCGGCTCCGCGAGACGATCCAGCAAGGCGAGGGCGCCGGATACGTCGTCAGCCCCGCGCACCTCGAAGTCGGGCGTAGTGAGCGCAAGCGCCGCCTGACGCTGCGCCGCGCCACCCTGACCTGTCGACACGTGCACGCCGACAGCCACGCCGGCGTTGCGCCCCGCCAGTAGGTCCGACGCACGGTCGCCCACGATCACCGATCGCCGCAGGACCACGCCCATTCGATCGGCGGCCGCATTCAGCATGCCTGGATTGGGCTTTCGCCACGGATGATCGACGACGGCGAACTCTCCCAATCCCGTCTCATGACAGCCGCACGCGAACACGGCGTCGTAACGGGCGCCCACCGGCTCAAGCTGTCGGGCGATCTCGGCCTGAACCGCCTCGAAAGCGGACCAGTCGAAGTAGCCGCGCCCGACGCCGGACTGGTTTGTGACCAGCACCACGGGTACGTGCGCCCGGTTGAATGCGGCGATGACCTTGCCTGCGGAGGCGACGAGCGCGACGTCCTGCGCCCTCGCCAAGTAGCCGGTGTCCTCCACCACGACGCCGTCGCGGTCAAGGAACAAGGCCGGTCGGCCAGCGAACCGCTTGGGATCGACCTTGGCCTGGGACCAGCACCCGACCTCGCGAGCAAGGGCGTCAGCGACGCTCATGTGGCGCACCCGGGAGACGCGACAGGTTCAACCACGACGATCAACGCACGACCATGAGCTTTAGAGCGCACCTTCAACTCACGCGACCCGAAGACCCCGATGCGCGATCCAAGCCTGACGTAGGTCAGACCAGCTAATTCAAGGCGCCCTTGAGCCCTTCGCCAGGGCGGAACTTCACAGTCTTGGACGCTGGGCGGTGAACCTGCTCCCCGGTCCGCGGGTTTCGCGCCATGCCTTCGGCCCGATCCACGGGAACGAAGTTTCCAAAGCCCACGATGCGGACTTCCGTCCCCGCCTTCATGGACTCTGTTATGGAGCCCAGCACCGCCTCAAGCGCCTCCTTGGCTTGGTTCCTGTTCAGGCCGGATTTATCGGCGACAGCCGCTATCAGTTCGGCTTTTGTCATCAACGGTCTCCCACGACGTTGAGCGACGGGGCTCCAGCGAGCCCCGCGCGGGGGATCGAGTATGGAGCGATCCGGCCTTTGGTCAAAAGAAAAGGCGGCGCAGTCGCCTGCGCCGCCAGACTTTCAGCCGCAGACGTCCTGAGTCAGTGGGTCATCACCGCCTCGTCGCCGAGGTCGTCCACGATAGGCAGCGGCGTGCCGTCCGCATCGTCCTCGTGCCAGTCGATGGGCGTGAGCGGGCCCGTCAGCGCGTAGCCCAGCACCTGGTCGATGTTGGAGACCGGGATGATCTCCAGCTCCCGCTTCACGTTCTCCGGCACCTCTGCGAGGTCCTTCTCGTTCTCCTGAGGGATCAGCACCGTCTTCACGCCTGAGCGCAAAGCCGCCAGCAGCTTCTCCTTCAAGCCGCCGATCGCCGTTACCCGGCCCCGCAGCGTCACCTCTCCGGTCATGGCCAGGTCCTTTCGGATCGGGACACCCGTGAGCACCGAGACGATGGCCGTGGCCATGGCCGCGCCCGCGCTCGGCCCGTCCTTGGGCGTAGCGCCGTCGGGGACGTGGACGTGGACATCGGTCTTCTCGAACAGGGTCGGCTTGATCCCGAACGCCGGGGCGCGGGCCCTGACGTACGAGTGCGCCGCCGAGATGCTCTCCTTCATCACGTCCTTCAGGTTGCCGGTCACGGTCATGCGACCCTTGCCCGGCATCTTGACAGCCTCGATGGTCAGGATGTCGCCGCCGAACTCGGTCCAGGCGAGCCCGGTGACGATGCCCTTCTGGTCCTCCTCGTCGGTCTCGCCGTAGCGGTACTTCTTCACCCCGGCGTAGCGGGCCAGCCGCTCCTCGTCGATGGTGATGGAGACGACCTTCTCCCGCTCAAGGTCGCGGACGGTCTTGCGCGCCAGCTTGCCCAGTTCCCGCTCCAGCGAGCGCACGCCGGCTTCGCGGGTATAGTAGCGGATGATGTCGCGGACCGCCGCATCCGGCACGATCCACTCCTCCGCCTTCAGCCCGTGGTCGGTGGCGAGCTTGGGCAGGAGGTGACGCTTGGCGATCTCCAGCTTCTCGTCCTCGGTGTAGCCGGCGATGCGGATGATCTCCATCCGGTCCATCAGCGGCTCGGGCATGTTCAGGCTGTTGGCCGTGGTGACGAACATGACCTGGCTGAGGTCGTAGTCCACCTCCAGGTAGTGGTCGCCGAAGGTGGAGTTCTGCGACGGGTCCAGCACCTCCAGCAGCGCGGACGACGGATCGCCACGCCAGTCGGCGCCCAGCTTGTCGATCTCGTCCAGCAGGAAGAAGGGGTTGGTGGACTTCACCTTCTTCATCGACTGGATGACCTTGCCGGGCATGGAGCCGATATAGGTCCGCCGGTGGCCGCGGATCTCCGCCTCGTCGCGCACGCCGCCGAGCGACAGGCGCGCGAATTCGCGCCCCGTGGCCTTGGCGATGGAGCGGCCGAGCGAGGTCTTGCCGACGCCCGGAGGCCCGACCAGGCAGAGGATCGGCCCCTTCAGGTTGCCCGTGCGCGACTGGACCGCGAGGTACTCCAGGATGCGCTCCTTGACCTTTTCCAGGCCGTAGTGATCCTCGTCCAGGATGCGCTCGGCCTCGACCAGATCGACCGGCTTGGACTTGGACTTGCCCCAGGGGATGGACAGCAGCCAGTCCAGGTAGTTCCGCACCACCGTGGATTCGGCCGACATCGGGCTCATGTTGCGCAGCTTCTTCAGCTCGCCGTCGGCCTTGGTGCGGGCCTCCTTGGACAGCTTGGTCTTCTTGATGCGCTTCTCGAGCTCCATCAGCTCGTCGCGCTGATCGTCCTGCTCGCCCAGCTCGCGCTGGATCGCCTTCATCTGTTCGTTCAGGTAGTATTCGCGCTGCGTCTTCTCCATCTGGCGCTTGACGCGAGACCTGATCTTCTTCTCCACCTGCAGGACGGAGATTTCGCCCTCCATCAGGCCGTAGACCTTCTCCAGCCGCTTGGCGACGTTGAAGATCTCCAGCAGCGCCTGCTTGTCGGCGATCTTCACCGACAGGTGGGCGGCGATGCTGTCGGCCAGCTTGCCGGGCTCGGCGATCTGGGGGATGGCGGCCAGGGCCTCGGGGGGCACCTTCTTGTTCAGCTTGACGTAGTTCTCGAACTGCTCGGCGACCGCGCGCGACAGCGCCTCGGCCTCCGGCGCGTCCTCGCCATCCTCGTCGAGCGCTGCGGTCTCGGCCTCGAAGTAGCCTTCGGTGCGGGTGAAGCGCAGCAGGGCCGCACGCCGCTTGCCCTCCACCAGCACCTTCACGGTGCCGTCGGGGAGCTTGAGCAGCTGAAGCACGGTGGCGACGACGCCCACGTCGTAGATGGCCGACGGCTCGGGATCGTCGTCGGCGGAGGTCTTCTGGGTGGCGAGCAGGATGGACTTGTCGCCCTTCATCACCTCCTCGAGCGCCTTGACGGACTTCTCGCGGCCGACGAACAGCGGCACCACCATGTGGGGAAACACCACGATGTCGCGCAGGGGCAACACGGGCAGGGTCTGGATCTCAGACATCACGTACTCCTTGACCGGTGCGAACCGCGCACCCGGCCGATCGAGGCCCGCCCCGTCGCCGCGCGAGGGCGCCGGCGGGAGGTGGACCCCGTCCCTACCCGGATGATCCGGCGCAGGGAGTCGGTCCAACGCTATGTTGGCCGATGCGGGGGGGAGTTCAAGCGCGGCCGCACGGGGCGCGGCGGTGAGACGCGCTGCGGTGCAGCGCACTGTCGTAGAAGGTCGAGCGACGTCGCCGAAGGAATGCGTTCATGGCCGAGCTCGGACCGACCCTGACCACCGAGCGCCTGCTGCTGCGGCCGCCCGTGCAGGAGGATTTCGAACCGTGGGCGGCGTTCATGGCCGACGAGGCGACGGCGCGGTTTGTCGGCGGCGTACAGCCTGCGCCGGTCGCCTGGCGCTTTATGGCCACCACGGCGGGGTCCTGGGCGCTTCACGGCTTCGGCATGTTCAGCGTTCTGGAGCGCACATCAAGGCGCTGGATCGGGCGCGTCGGCCCCTGGCGCCCAAAGGGCTGGCCCGGCACGGAGGTCGGCTGGGGCTTGGCGCGCGAGGCGTGGGGCCAGGGCTACGCTCAGGAAGCGGCGACGGCCGCCATGGACTGGGCCGTGGATCAGCTCGGCTGGCGCGAGGTGATCCATTGCATCGATCCCGACAACCATCCTTCCGCCGCACTCGCTCGCAGGCTTGGATCGACCAACCGGGGCCTGAGCGCCATGCCAGCGCCCTTCGAGACTCATGCGGTCGACATCTGGGGCCAGTCGGCTGAGGACTGGCGCGCCCGCCGCCGCTAGACCCCGCCTTGTAAGCGCCGCGACCAGGGCGTAGGTCCAGCGCTTCCCGACACATGGGTTGCAGACCATCAGGAGAGCGCGATGGGCTATCGCGTCGCCATCGTGGGCGCCACGGGCAATGTGGGCCGCGAGATGCTCGTCATCCTCGACGAGCTGAAGTTCCCCGTCGACCGGCTGCACGCGCTCGCCTCGCGCCGTTCGCTGGGGCTGCCGATCGATTTCGGCGACACCTCGGTCAAGTGCGAGGACATGGAGAGCTTCGACTTCTCCACCGTCGATATCGTGCTGATGTCGGCCGGCAGCGAGGTATCCAAGGCCTGGTCTGAGAAGATCGGGCGCGCCGGCGCCGTGGTGATCGACAACTCCTCCGCCTGGCGCATGCACCCGGACGTGCCGCTGATCGTGCCGGAAGTGAACCCCGACGCCATCGAAGGCTTCGCCAGGAAGAACATCATCGCCAACCCCAACTGCTCCACCGCCCAGCTGGTGGTGGCGCTGAAGCCTCTGCACGACGCGGCGACCATCACGCGGGTGGTGGTCTCCACCTACCAGTCGGTTTCCGGGGCCGGGAAGACGGCGATGGACGAGCTGTGGACCCAGACCAAGAACGTTTTCGTCCTAGGCCCGACTGATCCGAAGCATTTCACCAAGCAGATCGCCTTCAACGTCATCCCCCACATCGGCGACTTCATGGAGGACGGCGTCACCACCGAGGAGTGGAAGATGACCGCCGAAGTGAAGAAAATCCTTGATCCGCACATAAGGTTGACCGCCACCTGCGTGCGCGTGCCGGTGTTCGTCGGACACTCCGAGTCGGTGAACGTGGAATTCGCCCGAGAGCTGGACGAGGACGAGGCGCGCGCGCTGCTGCGCGACAGTCCAGGCGTCATGGTGATCGATAAGCGCGAGGACGGCGGCTACATGACGCCCAAGGAAAGCCAGGGCGAGTTCGCTGTCTACGTCAGCCGCCTGCGCACCGACCCGACGGTTGAAAACGGCTTGGCCTTCTGGTGCGTGTCGGACAACCTGAGGAAGGGCGCGGCGCTGAACGCGGTGCAGATTGCGCAGTTGCTCGACCAGCGCGGCCTGCTCAAGCATCGCGCCGCAGCCTGAGGCCTGGGGCGCCTGAGCCCGGGCGCCTTACGGCTCAGAGCGGTAGGGGGCCGCGGCGCTGATCCAGCGTGTGGTCAGGATTGGCGCAGCAGCGCGCCAGCACCACGGTGACGTTGTCCTTGGCGCCGCGCTCCAGGGTGCGGGCGATCAGGGCGTCGGCGGCGGCGTCCAGGGACGGATCGGCGATCATGGCGGCGATCTCGCGGTCGTCCACCATGCCGGTCAGCCCGTCGGAGCAGAGCAGGAAGAGATCGCCCGGCTCCAGCGGACCCTGGTGCATGTCTAACGCCAGCCGGTCGGTGACGCCCACAGCCCGAGTAATGACGTTGGAGCGGGCGTAGCTCCTGGCCTCGGTCGGCGAGAGCGAACCGGCGTCGATCAGCTCCTGAATGCGGCTGTGGTCGCGGGTGATCTGTTCGAAGCGGCCGCCGCGCAGCAGGTAGGCGCGGCTGTCGCCCGCCCACAGGCACGCATAGTGGCCCGCAAACGCCAGCAGCACCACTGCGGTGGAGCCGATCACCGCGCCGGGCGCCATCACCGCAGCCTTGGCGATCAGCGTGCGGTTCACCCTCTGGATGCTGCCGCGCACATCGTCGAGAAAGGCGTAGCCGGAGGAAAAGTCGTCCACGCCCTGGAGCGCTTCCACGATCATGGCGCTGGCCACTTCGCCCGCCTGATGGCCGCCCATGCCGTCGGCGACGGCCCATAGCCCCACATCAAGCCGTTCGCAGAAGTTGTCCTCGTTCAGCTTGCGCACCTTGCCCACATGGGTACGGGCGGCGGACTCGAACGTCAGGCGCGCGGTCTCTGTCATCATGTCCCCGCAGGCGAAAGGACAAGCGCCGGCGGCGCTTCGACGGCTTGGCGGAAGAGGGCGGCGAAGGCGGAGCGGGCGGGCAGGCCGGGCGTCAGCAGCACCTTGGCGCCGCCACCGGTGTGACGCCACCACAGGCTGGTCCCGGGCGCGAGCGGCGTAGTCTCAAGCACCGCCTGGAGCGTGACCGCGCGTCCGTCGGGGCCGCTGCGCACGTCCAGGAACAGCCCGTCGTCGGTGGATCGTCCGCGCAGGCTCAGCACGTCAAGATCGTCGGCGCGTGGCGCGGCCAGCCGGGTCAGCGTGACCACCAGATCGTCCAGGGCGAGGTCGGCGTCCTGGGTGCGGTTGAAAACGTCCTCAGCCGCGTCGAACCAGGGCGTGCAGGCGACCGCGGCGACGGGCTCAACGTCGTGCAACGGCGCCAGGACCAGGCAAGGGAAGGCGCGGCCGACGCGGTCGCGGCTCGGTCCCACCACGCCCGCCAAGGGCGCCGGACCGGCGACGTTGGCGCTGACTATGAAGCGCCAGACTGGAGCGGCGTCGAAGCCGGCTTTCCAGTCGTCGTCCCCAGCGCTCAGCAGCGCCAGTTCGTCCGCGGTCCATTCGTCCAGGGTCGTCGCCACGGCGGCGGGCAGGTGCAGGCGCAGGAAGTCCCCCGCCGCCGGCGTCTTGCCGAACAGGCCGCAGGGTATGGACGCAGGGTTCAGAGCTTGCCCGGGCATGCGAAGCTCTTCAGGTCGGGGAGTAGGAAGGGGTCGGCCGCCGTGTCGGTGAGGCGCAGGCGGAAGCTGGCGCTGTAACCGCCCTCGCTGAGCTGAAAGCTCACGCCGCTGGGACTGGAGGCGCTGATCTGCGCGCCTTTCAGCATTTGTAGGAAGGCGAAGTCGCCGCTCCAGTTGCGCACGACCGGCGCGGCGTTCGATCGGCCCTGGAAACTGAGGGATACGCCCGGGCTCTGGCCCGGCCACCGTAGCTCCACAGGTTTGCGCGCTGTCGCGCTGAAGGCGGCGGGCACGCCGTCGACGGTCAGGGTCACCGCCGACGGCGCGCCGCTGAAGCTGACCGGCTCCAGCAGGAAGCGCACGTTGGGCCGCACGTCGCCCGGCTTGAAGAAGGCTTGGCGGATGTGGTCGGCTTTCTGCAGCTCGCGCACGCTGGCCAGGTTCAGCCCCAGGGCCCGACCGGAGGCGGTGAGCCCCCAGTCCCGCCCCGAGGTATCGATCTGGCCGGTCAGGTTGGTCGTCTGGAACTGGTCGATCAGGCCTCCCGGTCGGAACAGGCGGCTGAAGTCGTCGATAGAGGCTTGGTGGGCGACGTCGGCGAACGGAAAGCCCTGAGCCAAGATTTGGCGGCACTGAGGCAGCAGCTGGCCGGTGTAGGACTGGTCGATGCTCTGGTGCGCGCCCTGGTTCAGCGACTGGGTGCTGGACGTGACGAAACCCGTGAACAGCGAGCCCGCAATGGGCGGCAGGGCATGACTGACCTGCTGAAGCTTGGCGGTTGCGGCCATGGCCGAGCTGGTGCTGGTGTGCTGGAGCAGCGGGTCGCCCATGCCGGCCGCGCTCTTGGCCGCAAGGTTGGCGTCGGCGGCTTGTTTCAGCGCGTCCAAGGCGTCGTCGATCGGTGAGGGGCCGCCGGAGGCCGGCGTTAGCTCGCGCAGCCAACGATAGTGCTCGATCACCTCGTCCAGCGGACCGGGCG
>CAXTUT010000047.1:0-12526 GCA_964247465.1 uncultured Caulobacteraceae bacterium
GGCCTGCCTGGCGCCGCTGGCGTCGTGCGGCTTCGCCAAGCTGACCGCGGCGGCCGAGCCGAACGAGGCCGCGCTGCTGGCCCTGCTCGGATGAGCGAGGCGCATGATGACGAAGACGGGCGCCCGCCCGGGCTGTTCCCGCCCTTGTACTGGATCGCCGTTGGGTCGGGGCTTGCCCTCATGCTCATCGGCGCGGTCATCGGACTGGCCGGTCCGGGCTGGCTGGCGCGTCGGCCGGCCCTGCGGGCCCCACCCGCTTTGACAGCGCCCATGGTGCGTGGCAGAGGAGCCGGCCGCACTCCCGATCATTCTTGACGAGGTCCTCGTTGGCCAATCCCGAGCTGGGGACCAAGCAGGTCTGCCCCAACTGCCAAGCCAAGTTCTACGACCTGGGCCGCCGCCCGGCCGTCTGCCCCAAATGCGCGACCGAGTTCGATCCCGAGGAGGCGGTACGCTCGCGCCGCGTGCGCGCCCGCACCACCCCGGCCAACTACGAGGCGGACGAGGAGGTCCCGGCCAAGAAGGTCGAGCCCGACGCCGAGGAGGAGGGCTTTGAGGAGGCCGACGAGACGCCCGAGATCGACGAGGCCGCCGAGGCCGAGCCCGCCGAACCCGACGAGGCCGAAGACGGCGCGGCCAAGCCCGGCGCCGAGCCGGACCTGGGCGTAGGCTTCGAAGAGGAGGAAGCCGCCGAGATCGATTCCGACAGCGAGGACGTGCCCTTCCTCGAAGAGGAGGAGGAAGGATTCGACGAGGAGGATATCGAGCCGCACGCCGACCCCGACGAGGAGCGCTGAGGCGTGCGGAGACAGGACTTGATCCCCGCAGTGCGGTGACATAGACATCGCCGCCTCGCGGGGGCGGACCTCCGCGGACCGGTGTTTCGGGGCTATAGCTCAGCTGGTAGAGCGCTTGAATGGCATTCAAGAGGTCAGCGGTTCGACTCCGCTTAGCTCCACCAACCCGCGCTCGCCGTCCTCAGCTTTGCGGTTGGCGCTGATCGACCAGGGCGCGTCGGGCGCGCTGCGGTGGGTAGGTTCACATCGGGCGTAGACGGTTGGCGCTGAAGCCGCGATTCAAGCTTTGGCAGGCGGCCGGAAGACGATGTCTTCGATCCTGTCCATCGATCCGAAATCAGCAAGGAACGCGTGTTCGTCTTCGATCCGGCCCTCCTCGCGAGAGGACTTCTCGAGCAGGTGAATCGAATAGCCCCACGACCTGAACCGCTGCAAAAATTCCAAGGGGGATGCGCTTGAGATTACGGAGATCATGAGGGGCGAGAATTCGCTGGAGACCACGGGCTTGCACCGGGCGATCGTTTTACTTCGGCGTCGAGCCGGCGCGCTGCGGGCGCGACACGGTGGAGGTCACGGACGGCCCTGTTTCCGTGGACGGAGATGAGGGGTCCGTCGTGCAGTTCGCAAACGGCGCGGCGGACGCCTGGGTCGTCAAGAGCGGGAGTGGCCATCCATAGGTCACGTCGTGTACGTGTCGTTTTTGCCCAGCACCGAGCCTCTAAGCGCGCGAGCCGCGAGCGGCACCTTCCGTCCGGGCCGTTGCAGGTTGTAGATGGTGGCTGTGCAGCGGTCGGGACGAGGCCGTCTATACTGAGCGCCCACAGGCGATAAGCGGCCTTCGCCGACTATGCGACAACGGCGCCATGGTGGGCCTGCGGTTCTTCTTCCGCGTGACGCTCGGCCGGCCCGAAGCCCTGGGCTACATCCCCCATGGCCCGAGAGGCTCAACGGCTTCCCACGATCCTGAGCCAAGGCGAGGTCACGCGGCTACTGGCGGCGGCGCCGGGGCTGAAGTGGCGCGCCGCGCTCAGCGTCGCCTACGGAGCGGGCCTGCGGGCGCTGTGGGCGGCGTCCGTCTGCTGGACCTTAGGGGCCTGCGAAAGGACAGGGCACTTAACGAAGCTGTGCGCCCTTAGCCGTCGCGAGCTTTCCGCCGGAAACACGACATTCCAGAGCCCCTTCACGGATGCCTTGACGGGCTCGCGGCATCCGCAGCCGAGTGTGAAGCGGACATGTCGGATTGGCCGAACAGCGGACGGTGACGGACGGCGAGTTTCGGGACAAAGGTCAGCGCGAACTACCGGCCCATAACAAACCAATTCAACCTAAGAAATATTCGGCTAATATACATATAGCGTATACTGAACTAAGCATTATATCTTTCTATAGATAGCAAGTCCTTAAATGTGCCGCAAGCCTGATAACCTTGCTCATCCAGCAGACGTCAATCGAGCCTGATCGCAAGCGTGCTCTAATCCCCTGCCCACTTCAGCGACTTCGCCGATAATGATGACGACGGGACCCGTAAAGCGACTGTCTTTCAGTCTTTCGGGCAGTGAAGCGAGGTTGCCGCGGACGGCTTGCGCGGACGGACGGCCTGCGTTCTCTACGGCTAAAGCCGGCGTGTGGGCGGAGCGACCCGCGGCGATCAGGGCGCGGCTCACGGCGTGCAGACTGTCGCGAGCCATGTAGAGGGCTAGCGTCGCCTCCGGATCAGCGCTGGACCAGCCCTCGGACACCAGGGCGCCGTTTTCCACCCGGGCGGTGGCCAGCACAAGTCGGCGGGCGGTTCGGCGGTGGGTCAGGGGAAAGGCGAACTGGGCCGCCGCTGCGCTGACCGCTGTCACGCCCGGCACGACCTCCACTGCGATCCCGTGGGCCTGAAGCCAGCCGATCTCTTCGCCGGAGCGGCCGAAGATGGACGGGTCTCCACCCTTCAACCGCACGACCCGCAGGCCCCGACGCGCCAGCTTCAGCATCAGCGCATTGATGGTGTCCTGGCTCATGCTGGCCTGGTTGGCGCGCTTGCCGGTCTGAAGCTTCAGGCAAGGCCCGGGCGCCAGCGCCAGCACCTCCGGTTCGACCAGGGCGTCGTAGAGCAGGGCTTCGGCCGATTGCACGGCCTGCTGGGCGCGCACCGTCATCAGGTCGGCCGGTCCCGGGCCGGCGCCGACCAGCAGCACGCGCCCGGACGGGGGTGAGCCAGGCGGGGTCAGGTCAGGCGGCACGGGCCAGGCTCTCTGCAGGTGGTCGGGCGGCAAGGCGGCGGGCGATCTCAGGGCGGCAGGAGCCGCAGGTGATCCCGGCGCCCGTGCGCTCGCCGACTGCGTCCAGGGTGGCGGGACAGCCGGCGGCCAGTGCCGCCTCGATCCTGCCGGCGGTGACGCCGCGGCAGGCGCAGACCAGCGGGCTTACGTCCACCGCCGCACCCGGCAGGCGACCGAGCAGCAGGCCCGCGCGATCCCGGGCGCCGAGTTTGGCCTCGCCGAACAGGCCGGCGAGCCAATCGCGCGGGGGAAGGCGGCCGCCGGCGGAGATGAACAGCACCCGCTGCAGCCGGTCGTCCTTCAGCCAGGCTTGGCGTAGCGCGCCCGCGCAGGCGTCCTGCAGGCTCAGCACCTCGCAGCCCTTCAGGCCGGAGACGGAGGCGCAGACGGCTTCGCGCTCCGCTGCGTCGCCGCGTCCGGCGAACTCGTGGCGCTGGCAGGCCTCCTCCGGTATGCGCCTCCACACCAGGCCCTCCACGGGCGCTGCGTGGGGGCTTCGATCCAGCAGGAAGCCCGACCAGGTCTCGCGATAAGGCGACAGGCGGGCCGGCGTATGCTTGAACTCCGGTTGCCCGGAGACGGGATCCACCTCCCCCGTCACCAGCGGGTTGGCCTTGCCCGACGGCGCGAAGGCGTCGGTGAAGTGCATCGGCATGAACACCGAGCCCCGCCGCTGCCGCTCGCTGACTACCGCGCGGACCACGGCTTCACCCAGGCGGGTGCGCACGCGGCTCAAGGCGCCGTCGGCGATCCCGAGCGGCCCGGCGTCGGCGGGATGCACCTCGACATAGGGTTCCGGCGCATGACGGCATAGCGCGGGCGCAAGCCCCGTGCGGGTCATGGTGTGCCACTGGTCGCGCAGCCGCCCGGTGTTCAGCGACAGGGGGAAGCCGGGCTCCAGCGCCGCGGCGGGCGGTTTGGGGCGGACCGGGACCAGGCGGGCGCGCCCGTCGGGGAATTGGAAGCAGCCATCGGTGAACAGGCGCGTGGTCGCGCCCTCGTTGGCGCGCAGAGGCCACTGCACCGGCGCCAGGGTGTCATACTGCGCCCGCGTCAGGGCGCTGAGGCCCGAGAGGTCGAGGAAGCGCGCGCCCGGCGCGGCGGGGTCGTTCTCGTAGGCCGTCAGCCGCGCCCATTCCTGGAACACATCGGCGGCCTCGCGCCAGGCGAAGGCGTCGGCATGGCCCATGGCGGCGGCCACCTCGGCGACGATGCGCCAGTCCGCCTTGGCCTCGCCCGGCGGCTCGAACAACGGGCGCTGGCGGGAGATGCAGCGCTCGGAGTTGGTGACCGTGCCGTCCTTCTCCCCCCAGGCCAGGGCCGGGAGCGCTACGTCGGCGTAGGCCATCGTGTCCGTGTCGGCTACGCAGTCGGAGACGGCGACGAACTCGCATCGCGCCAGCGCTTCGCGCGCGCGGGTGGCGTTCGGCAGGCTGACGGCGGGGTTGGTGGCCATGATCCAGACCGCCTTGATGCGGCCGTCGTGCATGGCGTCGAACAGGTCCACCGCCTTCAGCCCGGCCTGTTCGGCTAGGCGCGGCGCCCCCCAGAAGCGCGCCAGACGGGCGCGGGCGGCGGGGTCGAACTCCATGTGGGCGGCCAAGGTGTTGGCCATGCCGCCGACCTCGCGCCCGCCCATGGCGTTGGGCTGGCCGGTGATGGAGAAGGGGGCGGCGCCCGGCTTGCCGATCCGGCCGGTGGCGAGATGGGCGTTCAGGACCGCCAGTCCCTTGGCGACACCCTGGGCGGACTGGTTCGACCCCTGCGAGAACAGGCTGACGGTACGCTCCGTGCGGGCGAAGAGGTCGAAGAAGGCGTCCAGGTCGATCCGCTCGACCCCGCAGTCGGCCGCCACGGCGGCGGGCGACTGGTCGGCCTCCGCCAGCGCCGCCTCGACCTCGGCGAAGCCGTTCACGTGGGCGGCCAGGAAGCCGCGGTCCACTGCGCCGCGCCGGATCAGGTCGGCCAGTAGCCCGTTCCAGAGCCGCACGTCGCTCTGCGGCGCGATGGCCAGGTGCACCTCAGCGCCGTCGGCGGTGTCGGTTCGGCGCGGGTCGATGACGACGTGGCGCTGGCCGCGGGCGGCCCGGGCGGCCTCCATGCGGCGGTAGAGCACCGGGTGGGTCCAGGCGGCGTTGTGGCCGGCGAAGACGACCAAGTCCGCCAGCTCCAGGTCCTCGTAGCAGCCGGGCACCAGGTCTGCGCCGAAGGCCTGCTTGTGCGCTGCGACCGCCGAGGCCATGCAAAGCCTGGAATTGGTGTCGATGTTGCCCGAGCCGATGAAGCCCTTCATCAGCTTGTTGGCGGCGTAGTAGTCCTCCGTCAGCAGCTGGCCGGAGACGTAGAAGGCCACGGCATCCGGTCCGTGGCGCGCGATCGTACGGCTGAAGCGGTCGGCGACGGTGCGGATCGCCCGGTCCCAGCCGGCGCGTCGGCCTTTGATCAGGGGGCGGAGCAGCCGGCCCTCCAGCCCCACCGTGGCGCCTAGCGCCGCGCCCTTGGAGCAGAGCCGGCCGAGGTTGGCCGGATGGTCCGCGTCGCCGGCGATCTGCACGCTGCGCTCGCCCAGGCGCTTCGCCGAGACCCCGCAGCCGACGCCGCAATAGGGGCAGGTGGTGGCGACCGCGCTGGCCACCTCTATTCTCCGCTCATCCCGGCGAAGGCCGGGACCCAGATCGAATGGCTTGCGGGCGAGAGCAGGAAGCGCTGCGAACCTCTGAGCCTCAGCGCCTTATGATCTGGGTCCCGACCTTCGCCGGGATGAGCGGGGGAGAGGGTCACCGCCCCAGCGCCAGCCGTATGCGGCCGGCCTCCACCTGCAGCGGTACGACCGGCGTGCAGCCCTTGCCGGCGTCGGCGCCGAGCGGCTCGCCGGTGGCGAGGTCGATGGACCAGTTGTGCAGCGGGCAGGCCACCGCGTGGCCGTGCACGATGCCGGCGCTGAGCGGCCCGGCCTTGTGCGGGCAGCGGTCCATAAGCGCATACAGGGCTCCATCCAGCGTCCTGAACACCGCAACGTCGCCGAGCGCGGTCCGGACCCGCCGCGCGCCCTGGCGGGGAACATCATCGACGCCGCCCACATCCATCCAGGCGAGCTCAACCTCCCGCGGCTCCTCAAGCTCGATCAGGCTCATTCCGCGGCCATCGCGAGAGGCGCCACCGCCATGGGGCGGAACTCGTGGGCGTCCTTGCCGGCCACGCGCTCGGCCCAGGGGTCGTCCTGGGAGAAGCTCTGCGAGTGCGTGAAGCGGGCGTAGAGCGCCTCACGCCCGGTCTCGTCCTCCACGGTTGCGCGGATGCTCTCCAACCCGACGCGGGCCATCCACTTGTAGATGCGCTCCAGATAGAAGGCGTTCTCGCGATAGAGCTGCATCACCGCGCAGATCAGCTTGCGGGCCCCGGCTTCGTCGGCGACCTTGGTCAGGAGCTCGGTCCCCTGGATGTGGAGGCCGGCGGCGCCGCCGATGTGGATCTCGTAGCCGCTGTCCACGCAGATCACGCCAATGTCCTTGCAGGTGGACTCAGCGCAATTGCGCGGGCAGCCGGAGACGCCCAGCTTGACCTTGGCCGGGGTCCAGGAGCCCCAGAGCTCCTTCTCCAGGCGCACGCCCATGCCGGTAGAGTCCTGGGTGCCGAAGCGGCACCAGTCGGTCCCGACGCAGGTCTTCACGGTGCGGAGCGACTTGCCGTAGGCGTGGCCGGAGACCATGCCGGCCTTGTTGAGGTCGGCCCACACGGCCGGCAGATCCTCCTTCTTCACGCCGAACAGGTCGATGCGCTGGCCGCCGGTGCACTTGACGGTGGGGATGTCGAACTTGTCGACCACATCGGCGATGGCGCGCAGCTCCGCCGCCGTGGTCAGGCCGCCCCACATGCGCGGCACCACCGAATAGGTGCCGTCCTTCTGGATGTTGGCGTGCACCCGCTCGTTGATGAAGCGCGAGCGGCCGTCGTCCTGGTAGACGCCCGGCCACGCGCAGAGCAGGTAGTAGTTCAGCGCCGGGCGGCAGGCCGAGCAGCCGTCAGGCGTGGTCCACTCCATCGCCTGCATCAACGCGGGGATGGACTTCAGCTCCAGGTCCACGACCGCGTCGCGCACCATCTGGTGGCCGTGGGCGGTGCACTTGCAGACGGGCTTGGGCCCCACCTGCACCTTGAACCCGTCGCCGAGCGTCAGGCGCAGCAGCTGCTCCACCAGCGGCGTGCAGGAACCGCAGGAGGCGGAGGCCTTGGTCACCGCGCGCACGTCGTCCAGGCTGGAGAGGCCGTTCATCGCGATGGCGGTCGTGATGGCGCCCTTGCACACGCCGTTGCAGCCGCAGACCTCCTGGTCCGCCGCCATGGCCGCAACGGCGGCGCTAGGGTCCAGGCCCGACAGGCCCTCCGTGATCGCCTGGCCGAAGATCAGGGTCTCGCGGATGTCGGCCACATCCTGGCCGGACTTCATCAGGTCGAAGTACCAGCCCCCGTCCGCCGCGTCGCCGAACAGCACCGCGCCGACGAGCCGGCCCTGCTCCAGCACCACGCGCTTGTAGACGCCGCGCCCGGCGTCGCGGAACACGATGTCCTCGCACCCCGGGCCGCCAGCGAACCTGCCGGCGGAGAAGACGTCGACGCCCGAGACCTTCAGCCGGGTGGAGAGCACCGAGCCCTCGTAGCCGCCTTCGCCATCGGTGAGCGCGTCGGCGGCGGCGCGGCACATCTCCCAGATCGGCGCGACGAGGCCATAGACCTGGCCGCGGTGCTCCACGCACTCGCCGACGGCGAAGACGTCGGGGTCGGAGGTGCGCATGGCGTTGTCCACCATCACGCCGCGATTGACCTGCAGCCCCGCGGCCCTGGCGAGCGCCATGCTTGGCCGAATGCCCACGGCCATGACCAGCAGGTCGCAGGGCAGGGTGCGGCCGTCCTTCAGCTTCAGCCCGGCCACTCGGCCGTCGATCCCCATGATCTCCTCGGAGTTGGCGCCCAACACCGTCTCCACGCCCCGGTCGCGCAGGGCCTCGGTGAGGAGGTGGCCGGCGGAGGCGTCCAGCTGGCGCTCCATCAGCACGTCTGCGAGGTGCACGACGGTTGCGGCCATGCCCCGCCGCGCCAGGCCGTAGGCCGCCTCGAGCCCAAGCAGGCCGCCGCCGATCACTACCGCCCTGGTCTCCGGCGCCGTGCAGGCGGAGATCATGCGTTCCACGTCGTCCAGGTCGCGGAAGGTCACCACCCCGTCCAGCGCCGCGCCCGGCAGCGGCAGCCGAATGGGGTCGGAGCCGGTGGCCAGCACCAGCTTGTCATAGGGGACGACCAAGCCGCCCTCAGCGGTGACCGTCTTGCCCGCGAGGTCTATGGCGGTGACCTTGCGCCCGCTGTGCAGGACGAAGCCGTTGGTGTCGTACCAGCCCTGATTGTTGATCACGATCTCGTCGAAGCTCTTCTCACCCGCCAGCACGGGGGAGAGCATGATGCGGTTGTAGTTTACCCTCGGCTCGGCGCCGAAGATGACCACGTCGTAGCGGCCCGCCTCGCGCTTCAGCACCTCCTCCACCACCCGGCAGCCGGCCATGCCGTTTCCGATGACGACGAGACGTTGCTTGGTCAGCTCGGTCATTTACGCGGTACTCCAGACCGTTCAGTTCTGTCAGACGCGGATCGGGGAAGCGGCCCCGGCCAGGACCGGCCAGCGCGTGCGCCAGCCGGACTTCAGCCCCGTCAGCGCCACGAGCGCGACCACCGCCAGCGCTGCGAAGCCGAGGAAGCCCGTCTGGTAAGCGCCCGTGAGTTGCTTGGAGAGGCCGAGGGTGGAGGCCAGATAGAAACCGCCCACCCCACCCATGGCGCCGACCAGGCCCGTGACCACGCCGATCTCGCGGGCGAAGCGCTGGGGCGCGAGCTGGAACACCGCCCCGTTGCCGGCGCCCAACGCCATCATGGCGAAGATGATCACCCCCAGCGCCGTCCAGACGCTCGGCAGGTGGAGGCTGGCCACCGCCAGCCCGATCGCCGCCAGCCCGAACACGCCCATCAAGGTGCGCACGCCGCCGATGCGGTCCGCGATCGCGCCGCCCACCGGACGCACCAGCGAGCCGGCGAAGACGCAGGCTGCGGTGAAGAAGCCGGCGGTGACGGCGTCGATCCTGTACTCGGCATTGAAGTAGATGGTAAGCGAAGAGGCCAGCCCTGAGAAGCCACCGAAGGTAATGCTGTAGAGGAACATCAGCCACCAGCTGTCGCCGACCTTCAGCACGTCGAGATACTGGCTGAACCTCTTTGGCGCCGGCTTGTTCGGCGCGTCCTTGGCCAGGGCAAGATAGACGACGAAAGCGACAAGGAGCGGCAGGCAGGCAAGGCCGATGACATTGTTCCAGCCGAGCGACTTGGCCAGCATGGGCGCGAAAAGCGCCGCAAGCGCGGTGCCTGAATTGCCCGCCCCAGCAATACCGAGCGCTAAGCCTTGCTGTTCAGGCGGGTACCAGCGCGAAGCCAGCGGCAGCGCTACGGCGAAGGAAGCGCCCGCCACGCCAAGGATCACCGCCAGCGCCAATACCTGATTGTAGCTGTGCAGGCCGAGGAACCAGGCCAGTCCCAGCCCGGCCAGCACGATGACCTGGCCGATGATGCCGGTGCGCCGGGGGCCGATGTGGTCCACCAGCACGCCGTTGACCAGGCGCAAGGCTGCCCCCGCCAGGAGCGGCACGGCGACCATGAAGCCCTTCTGCGCCGGGTTCAGGTGGAAGCTCTTGGCGATGGCGACGCCCAGCGGCCCGAGCAGGACCCAGACCATGAAGCTGAGGTCGAAGTACAGGAAGGCGGCGAATAGGGTCTTGGGATTGCCTACCTTCAGGAAGTCTCTGGGAATCATGGCGCGATCCTCGGATGCATCGAAGAAGCGGCGCCGGAGCCGCTGATCGGTGACCGCATCCGAGCGGCCGTCTTCATCGGCTATGACGTCGTTGCCCAGCCGATGAGGGTGGATGCCCGACGAAGCTGGTCGCCACCAAGGCTTATCAAGATCGCGGAAAGCAAATCTTCACGCCTGCCCTCCAGGCGGGCGTGCGGCGCCTGGCCTGCTCAGGGCGAGGGCAGCCCGTTAGCCTGATCGAACAGATCGGGCCGATAGACAGCCGTCAGAGCGGCCGGAGACAGCTCCGTTGCGGCCTGCCCCCAACGCTGCATCTGCGCCAGGATCCGGCCAGGATGGGTGCTGTCCGGTCGACAGACGCCGCCCTCTGCGAAGAGCAGCCGCTCGGTGGCGGAGGGAAGGGTCAGGTCGCGCAGGATCGCCGAGGGATCGGCGCCCACCGCGCCAGGCTCGCTCAGAAGCGCCACCAGCGCTTCACGGTTAGCCGCGGCGTCGCACCAGAGCGCGGCGGCCTTCATCGCGCGCAGCATCGCCAAGAGAGCCTCGCCGTTGCGCGTCGCCCAGTCCTCGCCGACGGCGAACACCTTGTCAGGGCCGGCGAAGTCGAGCGCGCCGGAGCGGACCACCGTTCGGCCCAGGCGCCGGACCTCCGCAAGGGCGTTCCAGGGCGCGCCGACGCAAAAGCCATCCAGCTCGCCCGCCTGCATCCGCTCCACCATGGCCGAGGGTGGCGCGACCTTCAGCTGGACGTCGCGTTCGGGATCGATCCCGCACTGGTCCAGCCAAGTGCGCAACAGGTAGGTGTGGGTAGAGTAGGGGAAGACGACGCCGAAGATCAGCGGCCGCCCCCGCCGCGCCATCAGCCCGGCCAGCGGAGCGGCGCTGACGGGGGCGTCCCCGACCTCCTCCAGCAGCGCCGCCGAGAGCGTCACGCCCGCGCCGTTCACGTTCAGCGCCAGGGGTGCGATCAGATCGGCCTGGAACCCGCCGAGCCCGAGCCGCGCCGCCACCACGACCTGGGAGAGCATGTGCGCCCCGTCCACCAGGCCCGCAGTCAGGCGGTCGCGCAGGGTGGCCCACGAAGCTTCCTGCTCAAGGACGACGTTCAAGCCCTCGGCCGCGAACAGGCCAAGCCGATCGGCGACGATGAGCGGCGCGGCGTCGGTCAAAGGCAAGAAGCCGAGACGGAACTCCCCTGTGTGGGTCATGGGGCGAGGCTCAAGCGGCATCGTCACGACGCGCCGGGCTTCAGGACGTCGGCGAAGGCGATCAGGTCGGCCGCCACCGCCCCTATGGAGCGGCCCTTGTCCATGGCGAGCTTGCGCAGCACCCGGTAGGCGGCCTCCTCGTCAAGGCTCCGCTCCTTCATCAGGAGGCCCTTGGCGCGCTCGACCGTGCGGCGCGAGGCGAGGTCGGCCTTGGCCTGCGCCAGCTCGCGCCGCATCTGCTGCATCACCGCGAAGCGCGACAGAGCCACCTCCATCACGGGTCGCACGCGCGCCGCCGACAGCCCGTCCACCACATAGGCCGCCACCCCGGCCTGGACCGCCGCCTCCGCGAGCCCGGGCGCGGAGCGATCCACGAACATGACGACGGGCCGTGGATTGGTCGCGCTGGCCTCGCGCAGGCTTTCCAGCGTGTCGCGATCGGGGCTGTCGCAGGCCACGACCACTAGGTCGGGGTCGAAGGCCGCCGCCTCACGCTCGTCGTAGGACGCGGCCTCGCGCACATCCAGGGGCCCCATGCCGACCAGCCCCTCCACCACCAGAGCGGCGCGGGCGCGATCGGGGTCGATCAGCAGGACACGCATACGACATTGTACACGGCTGCGAACCGCCAGCGAGAGGATGCCGTTTCTTCCCCCGGATGGAACACTGGATTGCACTGGGCTTTGCGACATTCCGGAGGCCTGCTCGGCCGCTCTGGTGGAGACCGGCGTGTCGCGAGGTCGGAGAACAGCGGACTTTTGCCTTCACGCCGCGTTGCGGACATGGCCCATTGGCGAGTTCCTGGAGCGATGCGGTCGCAGAGGTCGACCCAGATGGCCCTTGCATTGAGGCCGTAGGCTTCAGGGATGCGGGAGTGGGTCGCACGGGTCGGACCGACATGCGGAAGGGCATCTATGTTGACCTAAGCGGTAAGATTACGCTGCCGCTCAACGTCATACTACGCAACCCTAAGAATAGTCTCTGACAGCCCATTCGCCCATTCTTCGCTGAGGGGAAGGCCGAACAGAAGGCGCAGATAGACCGCCCCCACGATCGCATCCAGAACCCTGGGAAGTTGCAAGTCTCTGCGGAAAACGTCTGCTTCCACGCCGGCGCGCAGCACCGCGGTAGACTGAGCTCGTAGGGGTTCTGAGAAATACTGCAAGAACTGCGTCTGAACCGCGGCGTCGCTCTGCGCCTCCGCAAGCACGGAGGCGGCAAGGCGTCCGGCGGGCCCGCTCAGAGCGCGCGCGAGCGAACGGATCAGTTCCCGGATGTCCTTTTCCGGATACGAACTTTGAGCGAAGGCGACCTGCGCTTCGAACGCTTCGCGAAAGCTGTCCATGGCCAGAAGGCCCCGGGTGGGCCAGGAGCGATAGATAGTGGTGCGCGCCACGCCCGAGC